>DATDLP010000172.1:0-6063 GCA_036519255.1 Croceibacterium sp. | reverse complement strand
TGCTCGGCCACCGGGTCGCGCGTGCCCGGGCGAATCTCGATCAGGCCGGGCATGTGCGTGCCGCCGGGCGGCTGGCGCGGTGCGATCTGCGCCTGCGCGGCGAGCGGGACGGCGAGAAGGACCACGGCTGCCGCTATCG
This sequence comes from Croceibacterium sp., assembly GCA_036519255.1. Taxonomy (GTDB): domain Bacteria; phylum Pseudomonadota; class Alphaproteobacteria; order Sphingomonadales; family Sphingomonadaceae; genus Croceibacterium_A. The sequence goes on along the minus strand of DATDLP010000172.1, from coordinate 5,924 downwards.
ATCGCATGAGCGCTCTCCCTGAGGTGTTGCCAGGATGGTCCTGCCGCGCCGCTGAACTGCGGGTGAATCGCGGCGAAACGCACGGCGGATGGACAGGCCGGGTTCGCCCTTGGCACGCCCCTCGCGCGCTCTATAAGGGCGCCGAATTGCGGCCCTTCCCGGAGAGATTTCCCCCTTATGACCATGCCCCCCGTCAAGCGCGTGCTGCTCAAGCTTTCGGGCGAAGTGTTGATGGGCGCGCAGCAGTTCGGGATCGACCCGGCGACGGTCGCCGGACTGGCGGAGGAAGTGAAGGCGGCGCGGGATTCGGGGCTCGAGGTGTGCCTCGTGATCGGTGGCGGCAACATCTTCCGTGGGATGGCCGGAGCCGCGGCCGGGATGGACCGCGCGCAGGCCGATTACATGGGCATGCTGGCCACGGTGATGAACGCGCTGGCGATGCAGAACGCGCTCGAGCAGATCGGGGTGCACACGCGGGTGCAGTCGGCGGTGCAGATGGACCAGGTGTGCGAGCCGGTGATCCGCCGGCGGGCCGAGCGGCATCTCGAGAAGGGCCGGGTGGTGATCTTTGCCGCCGGGGTCGGCAGCCCGTACTTCACCACCGACAGCGGTGCCGCGCTGCGCGCCGCCGAGATGAAGTGCGATGCGCTGCTCAAGGGCACCAGCGTCGACGGGGTGTACGATTCCGACCCCAAGACCAATCCGGATGCAACGCGTTTCGAAACCGTCAGTTACGACCGGGTGCTGGCGGACAATCTCAAGGTGATGGACGCTTCCGCCGTGGCGCTGTGCCGCGACAATGGGATCCCGATCGTGGTCTTCTCGATTCGCGAGAAGGGCAACGTCGCACGGGTGCTCGCGGGCGAAGGCGTGCAGACGATAGTGCAGAAGGAAGGCTGACCATGCCGAAATACGACAAGGCCGACATCGAGCGCCGCATGCAGGGCGCAGTCGAGAGCTTCAAGCACGACCTTTCGGGCCTGCGCACCGGGCGCGCCAACACCGCGCTGCTCGATCCGGTGGTGGTCGAGGTCTACGGCTCGATGATGCCGCTCAACCAGGTCGCGACGGTCTCGGCACCCGAGCCGCGCATGCTCAGCGTGCAGGTGTGGGATCGGGCCAATGTGATCCCGGTCGAGAAGGGCATCTCGCATGCCAACCTCGGGCTCAACCCGATCATCGACGGGCAGACCTTGCGCCTGCCGATCCCCGACCTGACGCAGGAGCGGCGCAAGGAACTGGCCAAGCTCGCCGGCAAATATGCCGAAGGCGCCAAGATCGCGATCCGCAACGTGCGCCGCGACGGGATGGAATCGCTCAAGGAAGACGAGAAGAAGAAGGACATCTCCGAGGACGACCGCAAGCGGAAGGAAGAGGAGGTCCAGAAGCTGACCGACCGCTTCATCGGCGAGGTCGACGCGGCGGCGGAGCACAAGGAAAAGGAAATCATGACCCAGTGACGGGCGTGTTTTCTGCTAAGGTCGCATCATGCTGAAGAGTTCGCCTCGCACGGCTGCTGAGATCGCCGGTGGAGGCGCCCATGGGGCGCGCCACGTCGCGATCATCATGGACGGTAACGGCCGCTGGGCGAAGCGCAAGCACCTGCCGCGCGCGATGGGGCACCAGCGCGGGGTCGAGGCGGTGCGCAAGCTGGTGCGCGGGCTCGGGCCGATGGGGCTCGAATGCCTGACGCTCTACGCGTTCTCGTCGGAGAACTGGAAGCGGCCCGAGGACGAGATCAGCGACCTGATGGGGCTGATGCGCAAGTTCATCAAGAGCGACCTGCCGGACTTCGTCGCGAACGACGTGCGGCTCAAGATCCTCGGCGATTACAGCGCGATGCCGGGCGACATTGTCGAGCAGCTCGAGGATGCGCTGGCGCAGACGGCCCAAGGCAGCAAGACGCTGGCGGTGGCGCTCAACTACGGCTCGCAGCAGGAGATCGCGCGCGCCGCGGCGCTCGCCGCGGCGCAGGGCGAAGTGACGGTCGAGAGCATCGCGGCCAATCTCTACACCGCCGAGCTGCCGCCGCTTGACCTGCTGATCCGCACTTCGGGCGAGGTCCGGCTGTCGAACTTCCTGCTGTGGCAGTCGGCCTACGCCGAGATGTGGTTCACCGACGTGCTGTGGCCGGACTTCACCCCGGCGCATCTCGAGGAAGCGCTGGCCAGCTTTGCGGCGCGGGAACGGCGCTTTGGCGGGCGGTAGGATGGTCGAGGCGCCCCGACACACCGACCTCCCGGTGCGCATTCTCTCCGCCATCGTCATGCTGGCCGTGGCGCTGGGCGCGGTGGTAGCCGGCGGGGTGGTGCTCGACGCGTTCATCGCGCTGGTCGCGCTGGCCGCATTCGGCGAGCTGGCGCGGCTGATCATGCTGGCGACCCCGAGCTGGCCGCTGCGGCTGGTCGCGATCCTGGCGGGTGCAGGCTATTTCGGCGCTGCGGCGGCGATCCTGATGGGCGCCGGCACGTTCCTGCTGGTGCTGGTGGTCGGGATCGCGGCGTTCACCGACACCGGAGCGTTCTTCGCCGGGCGCGCGATCGGCGGGCCCAAGATCGCGCCGAAGATCAGCCCTTCGAAGACCTGGGCCGGGCTTGCCGGCGGCATGGTGGCCTCCGCGGTGTGGGTTTTCGCCTGGGTGTTCGCGATCGACGCGCCGCTGTCGTGGCCGCGGTTCGACGTCGGGCTCAATCTGTCGCCGCAAAACATCGTCGGCGGGATCGCGATCGGCGCGCTGCTGGCCGTGGTGGCGCAGGCGGGCGATTTCCTCGAGTCCTGGCTCAAGCGCCGGGCCGGGGTGAAGGATTCCTCCCGGCTGATTCCGGGGCACGGCGGGGTGTTCGACCGTATCGACGGCCTGGTCCCGGTGGTCCTCGTGGCGGGCCCGATCGCCGCGATGATGGCGCCTTAGATCATGCGGTCGATCACCATCCTCGGCGCGACCGGCTCGATCGGCGCCTCGACGCTCGATCTGATCCGGCGCAACCGGGCGGACTGGCGCGTGGTCGCGCTGACCGCGCACAGCCAGGCGGGCGAGCTTGCCGCGCTGGCGCGCGAGTTCGGTGCCGAGCTGGCGGTGGTGTCCGACGAGAGCCGGTTGGCCGAATTGCGCGCGGCGCTGGCCGGTAGCGGTATCGCGGCGGCGGGCGGTCCCGCCGGCCTGATCGAGGCGGCCGGGCGCGGGGCGGACCTGACGCTCGCGGCGATCGTCGGCTGCGCCGGGCTGGCGCCGACCATGGCGGCGATCGAGCAGGGCGGGGTGGTCGCGCTGGCCAACAAGGAAGCGCTGGTGTCGGCGGGCGAGGTGATGACCGCGGCGGTGGCCAGGCACGGCGCGACGCTGCTGCCGGTCGATTCCGAGCACAACGCGATCTTCCAGTGCCTCGCAGGCAACGATCCGGCCGACGTGCGCCGCATCACGCTGACCGCGAGCGGCGGGCCGCTGCGCGGCTGGAGCCCCGAGCAGCTGCGCGCGGCGACTCCGGCGCAGGCGGTGGCGCATCCCAATTGGTCGATGGGTGCCAAGATCAGCGTCGATTCCGCGACGATGATGAACAAGGGGCTCGAGTTCATCGAGGCGTACCACCTGTTCGGCGTCGGGCTCGACCGGTTGCGGATCGTGGTGCATCCGCAGAGCGTGATCCATTCGATGGTCGAATACCGCGACGGCTCTACCCTCGCGCAGCTGGGTCCGTCGGACATGCGCGTGCCGATCGCCTCGTGCCTCGCGTGGCCGCGGCGGATGGACACGCCGCTCGACCCGCTCGACCTGGCCGCGATCGGCCAGCTGACCTTCCTCGCGCCCGACGAGGAGCGGTTCCCGGCGACGCGGCTGGCGCGCGAGGCGGCGGCGGCGGGCGGCGCCGCGCCGGCGGTGCTCAACGCGGCCAACGAGGTCGGGGTGGCCGCGTTCCTCGCCGGTCAGATCGCGTTCACCGATATTTCGGCATTGGTGGCGCAGACCCTCGACCGCGACCTGCCGCCGCCCCCGCAATGCCTCGACGACGTGCTCGCCGTCGACGGCGAGGCGCGCGCGCGGGCCGCCGAATTGCTGGAGCCTGCCTGAGTTGTTCGAATCGCCGCCTTTCTGGATGTACGCCCTCGGGTTCCTGCTGCTGCTGGGGCCGCTGGTGACGCTGCACGAGCTCGGCCACTACCTCGTCGGCCGCTGGTTCGGGGTGAAGGCCGAGGCGTTCTCGGTCGGCTTCGGCAAGGAGCTGGCCGGCTACACCGACAAGCGCGGGACGCGCTGGCGGCTGTCGGCGCTGCCGCTCGGCGGCTACGTCCAGTTCGCCGGCGACATGAACCCGGCCGGCCAGCCGAGCGAGGAATGGCTCGCACTGCCCGAGAAGGAGCGGGCCAAAACCTTCCAGTCGAAAACGCTGTGGCAGCGTGCGCTGATCGTCGCGGCGGGACCGCTGACCAACTTCCTCATCGCGATCGTGATCCTCGCGGCGTTCAACATGATTTACGGCCGGGCGGTCGTGCCCCCGGTGGTCGGGATGGTCGAGACGGGCTCGGTCGCCTCCGAAGCCGGGCTGGTGCCGGGGGACCGGATCGTGGCGATCGACGGACGCGAGGTCGACGACTTCATGCAGGTCTATCGCTACGTGGTGATCAATCCCGGCGCGCAACTCGACCTGTCGATCGAGCGCGATGGCGAGCGGCGCGAGCTCGAGGTGACGCTCGCGGTGCTGACGGCTCGCGACGAGTTCGGTAACGCGTCACGCATTGGCCGACTGGGCGTGAAACCGGCTGAGGGTGGGGCGATCCTGCCCGCAGGTCCTGTTGAAGCGACCACGCTGGCGATCGACCAGACCGGCGACATCGTGGTGATGATGGTGCGCGGGATCCGCCAGATCGTCACCGGGGTGCGCCCGGTTTCCGAGCTGGGCGGCCCGATCAAGATGGCCAAGTTTTCGGGCGAGCAACTGTCGCTCGGGTGGCCCCAGTTCGTCTGGCTCGTCGCCATGGTTTCAATTAACTTGGCATTCATTAACCTGCTGCCAATCCCGGCCCTCGACGGCGGGCACCTGGCTTTCTACGCGGCCGAGGCGGTCCGCCGGAAACCGGCCAGTCCGCGCAGTCAGGAGTGGGCGTTCCGCACCGGCATAGCCTTCGTGCTAGCGCTGATGTTGTTCGTCACGATCAACGACGTGGTCTCGCTGCTGCCGTTCGGCGGATAGCGCGGCTGACGAGAGCGTCGCCCCGTTCTGCGGGGCGGGGATAAGGACTGGACTGGCGTCGCATTTCCCGGCTTCATTGCTTGATCGCTTGCCCGGCATCGGGCAAGGGCGCAGCTCGCGGCAATCATGATCTTCGGCCCATGCAAGGCGGGGTCGTGCCGCGGCAACCGGGACACATCGGTGTCAAAAGAATGGACGGGACATGAGCGGTAGGGCCAAGACGTTTTCAGCCTCGCAATTCGCTGCGGCGCTGCTCGGCTGCACCGCCATTACCGCAATCCCCGGCACGGCCCTGGCGCAGGAGGGGCAGCCAGCCGCCGCGCCTGCTCCTGCGCCGGCTCCGCCCCCGCCGCCCGCGCTTGCGGAAGAGCCCGCCATCGTCCGCTCGATCGCCGTGGCCGGCGCGCAGCGGCTCGAGCCGGCGACGATCGTGAGCTACATCCAGCTGCGCGTGGGGCAGGCCTACACCGCGGCCGCCGCCGACCAGGCGCTCAAGGATCTCGCGGCGACCGAGCTGTTCTCCGACTACCGGATCCGCGAGAGCGACGGCAACGTGGTCATCACGGTGGTCGAGAACCCGGTGATCAACCGCATCGTGCTCGAGGGCAACCGGCGGCTCAAGGACGACAAGATCCTGCCCGAGATCAAGCTCGCGCCGCGGCAGATATTCACCCGCTCGAAGGTCCGCGCCGACGTCGCGCGCATTATCGAGCTGTACAAGCGCCAGGGCCGCTTCGC
>DATDLP010000171.1:0-2500 GCA_036519255.1 Croceibacterium sp. | reverse complement strand
CTCGGTCGACGTTTCGGCGGTCAACCTGCGGCAGGAGGAAGGGCAGAACTCGGCGCGCTACTTCACCGACTACGTGCTGCCGCAGCTCGACCTGTTGCTGCCCAACGGCAGCTTCGAGCCGATCGAGGTCTGGACCACGCTCGATCTCGGCCTGCAGCAGGCCGCGGCGCAGGCGGTCAGCAGCAATGTGCCCGGCGGGGCGCAGGGTGCGCTGGTCAGCCTCGACCGCGACGGGGCGATCCTCGCGCTCGTTGGCGGCACCGACTACGTGAAGTCGAACTACAACCGCGCGACCGACGCGGTGCGCCAGCCCGGCTCGGCGTGGAAGCTGTTCGTCTATCTGGCCGCGCTCGAAGCCGGGTACACGCCCGAGGATCGCGTGGTCGACGAGCCGGTCACGATCGGCGGCTGGAGCCCGCGCAACTCGAGCGGGCGCTTTGCCGGCGAGACCAACATGCGCACGGCGTTCGCCTATTCGATCAACACTGTCGCGGCGCAGCTCGGCAACGAGGTGGGTTTCTCGACCGTCGCCGGAATGGCGCGCCGCTTCGGTATCACCACCCCGATCAACACCAACCCGTCGATGGTGCTCGGCAGCTCCGAGGTGCGGGTGATCGACCTGACGCGGGCCTTCGCCGCGGTGTCCGCGGGCGGCCGCTCGGTCGAGCCTTATGGCATCGCGCGGGTGGTCACGTCCGATGGCACGGAGCTCTACCGGCGCGAGGATACGCAGCCCTATCAGCTAGTGCCTGACTACGTCGCGGCGGGGATCACCGACCTGCTGCAGACCGCGGTCAACACCGGGACCGGGCGCGCGGCGCAGATCGGGCGGCCGGTCGCGGGCAAGACCGGCACCACGAGCTCGAACAAGGATGGCTGGTTCGTGGGCTTTTCCAGTGGCGTCACCACCGGCGTGTGGATGGGCCGCGACGATGCCAGGGCGGTGCCCGGGCTGCAGGGGGGCACTGCGCCGGCGCGCGCGTTCGCCGCCTTCATGCGCCAGGCGGTGCGCAGCCGCGCGATCGAGCAGTTCGACACCGCGGTCACGCCGCCCGAATGGCAGGCCGAGCCCGACGACGAATGGATGTACGGCGATCCGGGCGACGAATACTATTACGTCGACGAGCAGGGCAACATGATCGAACCCGCCGGGCCCGAGGGCGCGCGGGGACTGCCGTTCCCGGTCGAAGGCGAGCAGCAGCCCGGCGAGCCCGTGCGCCGGCCCGATCCGCGCGCGCCTGCGCCGCAGCCGGGCCGCCCGGCTCCGCAGGCGGCGAGCGACGACTTCCTCGACCAGGCCACCGGGCGAGACGAGCCGCCGGCGCCGCCCGCGGCGCGGCCGTAACAGAGGGGAACCCCTCCCCGGCGGGGGAGGGGTGCTGTTTCAGCGAATCCGGACTGCGATCGAGACCGGCGGCGCGTTGCGCGGGCGCAGCCGCAGCAGCACGGCCTCGCGGCCGGCCGACTTCGCGCTGGCGATGATCTGCTCGAGATCGGCCACGCTCGCCACGCTGCGGCCATTGGCGCCGAGGATGAGCATGCCCGGCGTCACGCCCTTCGATCCGGCGTCGGAGTTGGCGTCGACATCGGTGATGACCAGGCCCTGCGTGCCGGCCTCGACCCCGAGCTGTGCACCGATCTGCGGGGTGATCGGCATCGCCTGGACGCCGAGCGACTGTGGCAGCGTGCCGGCGCCGTTGGGCGCGGGCCGCTGGGAGGGCAGGCCGCTCTGTGGATCGACCAGCTGCGCCGCGAGCTCTTCCTCGCTCGGCCGGCGGCCGACGGTAACCGGGATCGTGCGCCGCTCGCCATCGCGGATCAGCTCGAGGTCGATCCGGCTGCCCGGCTGGATGTTGGCGACGATGAACGACAGCGTCTGATCGCGCGACACTTCCTTGCCATCGACCTTGAGCACCACGTCGCCGGCGAGGATACCCGCCTGCTCGGCCGGCTCGCCGGGCTGCACGGACTGGATGAACTCGCCGCGGTTGGCTGCCACGCCGAGCGCTTCGGCGAGATCTTCGGTCATCGGCTCGATGCGAACGCCGAGATAGCCGCGCAGGATCTCCTCGCCGCTGATCAGCTTGTCGACGATCGGTGAGGCGGTCTCGGCGGGAATCGCGAAGCCGATGCCCACGCTGCCGCCCGAAGGCGAGAAGATCGCGTTGTTGATGCCGATCACGTTGCCCTGCATGTCGAACAGCGGACCGCCCGAGTTGCCGCGGTTGATGCTGGCGTCGGTCTGGATGTAGCGGTCGTAAGCGCCGGCGCCGGTCGCGCGGTGCACCGCCGAAACGATGCCGCTGGTGACGGTGCCGCCGAGGCCGAAAGGATTGCCGATCGCGACCACCCAGTCGCCCACGCGCGCCTGCCGCGAATCGCCGAACTCGACGAACGGGAACGGCCGGTTGCCGCTGATCTTGAGCACCGCGAGGTCCGACGCGGCGTCGCGCCCGACCACTTCGGCCGGGTACTCGGTGCCGTCGGGCATCGTCACGGT
>DATDLP010000170.1:0-14613 GCA_036519255.1 Croceibacterium sp. | reverse complement strand
GCTTCTTGCCCGACCAGCGCTGCGCCGCCTTGCGCGCCGCCAGCCGCGCAGCCTCGGCCACCGCGTCGCGATCGCGTGCGCCCTTGAGCTTGCGCAGCGCCGTGGCCACGTCGGCCTCAGCCTCGGCGACGAACTCGTCGTAGTCCTCGTCGAGCGGCAGCCCGATCCCGTGGACTTTCGCCCCGCCCTTGCCGTCGAGCTGGACGACAAGCAACCCGTCGCGCGCGAGGCGGCGTCGCATTACGATGGCTTCGCCGTCGGACGGCACGATCAGGTCGCCGTCGAGCACCAGCCGCCCGGTGCGCACTTCGGCCAGCTTGCCGGGCTTGCCGGGAGCGAGCCGGACCACGTCGCCGTTCTTCTGCATCACCGCCGCCGGGATTCCTCGCTCAAGCCCGAGCCGCGCCTGCTCGTTCATGTGGCGGATCTCGCCATGCACCGGTACGAGCACCTGCGGCCGCAGCCAGCGATAGATCGCCTCGAGGTCGGGCCGTCCTGGATGGCCCGAGACGTGGATCATGCTCTGCCGGTCGGTGACCATCGTCACCCCCTTGTGCGCGAGCAGGTTCTGCACCCGGCCGATCGCCAGTTCGTTGCCCGGGATCTGCCGGCTCGAGAACAGCGCCACGTCGCCTTCGGTCAGGCCCAGCGGGTGGCTGTCCTCGGCAATGCGCGACAGCGCCGCGCGCGGCTCGCCCTGCCCGCCGGTGGCGAGGATCATGACCTTGCCGCGCGGCAACCCCATCGCTGTGTCGAAGTCGACCGTCTCGGGAAAGTCCTGCAGGTAGCCGTTATCCTGCGCCACCTCGATGATCCGGTCGAGCGAGCGCCCCGCGACGCACAACTCGCGGCCGGTCTTTTGCGCCACCCGACCGAGCGTCTGCAGGCGCGCGACGTTCGAGGCGAAGGTGGTCACCAGCACGCGCTTGCCGGCGTGCCCGTGCACTTCCTCGAGCAGCCCGCGATAGACCCCGCCTTCGGAGCCGGACGAGGCCGAGTTGAACACGTTGGTCGAATCACACACCAGCGCGAGCACACCCTCGTCGCCGAGCTGGAGCAACTCCTCCTCGGTCGCGGGCACGCCGATCAGCGGCTCCTCGTCGAGCTTCCAGTCGCCGGTGTGGAACACGCGCCCGAACGGGGTCTCGATCAGCAACGCGTTGCCCTCGGCGATCGAGTGCGCGAGCGGGATGTAGGTGATCTCGAACGCCCCGAGCCGGATCGAGCCATGATCCTCGGCGACCACGTTGAGCTCGACCTCTTCGACCAGCCCCGCTTCCTCGAGCTTGCGGCGCACCAGATCGGCGGTGAACGGCGTCGCGTAGAGCGGCACGCCGAGCTCGGCAGCGAAGTAAGGCACCGCGCCGATATGGTCCTCGTGCGCGTGGGTCAGCACGATCCCGAGCAGGTCGTCGGAGCGCTCCTCGATGAACTCGGGGTCGGCGAACATCAGCTCGGTGCCCGGGTACTCGGCGGCGCCGAAGCTCATGCCCAAATCGACCATCAGCCACTTGCCGCGGCAGCCGTAGAGATTGACGTTCATGCCGATCTCGCCCGACCCGCCGAGCGCGAGGAACAGCAGCTCCTCTTCAGGGGTGAAGTCCTTCCTCACCGCGCGGCCGCCCGCCCGGCGAGGATCGCCAAACCCTGCAACGTCAAATCAGGTTCCACCGCGTCGAATATCTCCGTGTGCTCGTCGAACAGCAGCGCCAGGCCGCCGGTTGCGATGACCTTCGCCGGGCGGCCGATCTCGGCGCGCAGGCGCGCGATCAGGCCCTCCATCATCGCCACGTATCCCCAGAACACGCCGATCAACATCTGGTCCTCGGTGTTGCGCCCGATCACCGACCCATCGTGTGGGCTCTCGATCGCGATGCGCGGCAGCTTGGCCGTGTTGTTGACCAGCGCATCGAGCGAAAGATTGATCCCGGGTGCGATGATTCCGCCTTTGTACGCTCCGGCGAAGTCGACCACGTCGAAGGTGGTGGCGGTGCCGAAATCGACCACGATCAGGTCGCCCGCATGCGTATCATGCGCAGCGATAGCATTCACCGCACGGTCGGCGCCGAGCGAACGCGGCTCCTCGACGTCGATCGGGAAATCCCACCCGACCGCGGCCTCGCCCGCGATCAACGGTGTCAGCCCGAAATACTTCTCGCCGAGCACCTCGAGGTTGTGCCGCGCACGCGGCACCACCGTCGCGACGATCATCTGCGTGACCGTATCGCGCGCCAGCCCTTCGATTGCGAGCAGCTGCAGCAGCCACACCGCGTACTCGTCGCCGGTGCGGCGCGGATCGGTAGCAATGCGCCAGCGTGCGCGAACTTCGCGCCCTTCGAACAGCGCAAAGACCACGTTGGTGTTGCCGACATCGACGGCGAGCAGCATCAGCGTCCTTCCTCGGTGATGTCGCCAGCGTGTACCGCATGAACCGATCCGTCCGCCAGCCGCAGCCGCAAGGCCCCGTCGGATTCGAGCCCGAAGAACTCGCCGGTGATCCGGTTGCCATCGGCCCCGTGCACCGTCAGCATCGAGCCGAGCGGGTAGCTAGCGGCGAGCAGCCGCGCAAACAGCGGGTCGAGCCCGAACTCGCGCCAGCGGCCGATCTCGCGGTCGAAGCTCGCGGCCAGCTCGCGGGCGAAGGTGTCGCGGTCGGGCGCCGGCGCGCCCTCGCCAAGGTGCCGGGACTCTCGCCCGGCGAGGGTCGGCGCGGCGGCGAGATTGACCCCGATGCCGATCACCGCAGAATCGCCGACCCGCTCGAGCAGGATGCCCGAAAGCTTGGCGCCGGCGAGCATCAGGTCGTTGGGCCACTTGACCACCAGCGACTGCGGCGCGGCGAGGTGGTTCACCACCACCTCGTAAGTCGCCATCGCCGCGACGAACGACAGGCTCGCGGGCAGCGGATCGCTCGGCGACAGGTGGACCACGGTCGAGCCCATGAAGTTGCCCGGCGCGTCGAGCCAGCTGCGCCCTTGCCGTCCCCGCCCCTGGCTCTGCCGGTCGGCTACCAGCCAGTATCCTTCGGGCAGCGCCTCGCCGCGGGCGACCCGTCCGAGGAGGTCCATGTTGGTGGACCCCGTCTGCGCCACGAATTCGATGCGAATGGGCAACTCAGGCGAGCGGGAGCAGCGCCGCCGCGGCGCCGTCCGCCAGATTGCCGAGCCAGCCGGTGGCCAGGTAGCCGAGCGGCGAGACTACGATCGCGCTGATCGTCAGCAGCGCCCAGTGCGCCCAGTCGCTCTTGCCGCGTACCGTGTCGGCCGGCTCGTCGAAGAACATCACCTTGACGATCTTGATGTAGTAGAACGCGCCGATCACCGAGGCTGCGATGCCGATCACGGCAAGTGCAAGCAAATCGGCCTCGACGGCGGCTTGGAACACCACGAACTTGCCCCAGAAGCCGAACAGCGGCGGAATGCCGGCGAGGCTGAACATCAGCATCGCCAGGCACAGCGCCAGCGCCGGGCGGGTGCGCGAGAGACCGGCGATATCCGAGATCCCCTCGAGCGGCTCGCCGTTCGCGTCCTTGAGCATGAGCACCGCGACGAAGCTGCCGACGGTCATTGCGACGTAGATCGCGAGGTAGACCAGCGTGGCGCTCGCGCCCGCGGCGGTCGCGCAGGCGAGGCCGATCAGGATGAAGCCGACGTTGTTGATCGACGAGTAAGCGAGCAGCCGCTTGAGGTTGCTCTGCCCGATCGCCCCGAGCGCGCCGACCACGATCGAGGCGAGCGCGGCGAAGATCACCACCTGGCGCCAAGCATCGACTTGCGTGCCGAACGCCTCGAGCGCGACGCGCGTGGCGAGCGCCACCGCCGCAACCTTGGGCGCGCTGGCGAAGAACGTGGTCACCGGCGTCGGCGCGCCTTCGTAGACGTCGGGGGTCCACATGTGGAACGGCACCGCGCTGATCTTGAACGCGAGTCCCGCAAGCACGAACACGAGGCCGAACAGCGCGCCGGTGGAGAGGCCGCCGTCGAGCGCGGCGCGGATGCCCTCGAACGTGGTCGTGCCGGTGAAGCCGTAAGTCAGGCTCATGCCGAACAGCAGGATGCCGCTCGCGAGCGCGCCGAGCACGAAGTACTTGAGCCCCGCTTCGGCCGAGCGCGTGTCGCTGCGCAGGAACGCGGCGAGCACGTAGGCCGAGAGCGAGTTGAGCTCGAGCCCGATGTAGAGCGTGATCAGGTCGCCGGCCGAGACCATCACGCTCATGCCGAGCGCGGCGAACACGATCAGCACCGGATACTCGGCGCGCATCGCGCCGGTGCGGCCGAAGAACGCCGGAGCCACGACCAGCGCCGCACCGCTGGCGGCGTAGATCATCAGCTTGGCGAAGCCGGCGAAGGCATCGGCGCGGAACTGGCCGCCGAACGCGACGGTGTCAGGGCCGGCGGCACCGGCGCAGACCGCGGGAGCGACGAGAAAGAAGCACGCGCCGAGCGCGACGCAGGCGAGAATGCTGATCGCGCTGGAGGCCTTGTCCCCGCCCCAGGCGGCGACGAGCAGCAGTGCGAGGCCCGAGAGCGAAAGGACGATCTCGGGAACGATCAGCGCGAGAGAAGCGGCGAAATCCATTTAGTGCGCTCCCGCCGCGACGTGTTCCGGCGCTTCAGCTTCTTCGGCGCCGGCCGCCTTGGCCTCGCCGACCTTGAGGTTTGCGTCCCCGGCCGGCGCGGCACGCGCGACGCGGGCGTTGAGCGCCTGGATGTCGGCGCGCATCGGCGCGAGGAAGCTCTCGGGATAGACGCCCATCCACAGCACCGCGGCCGCAAGCGGGGCGAGCATCAGCCACTCGCGCGGGGTCAGGTCGGGCATCGCCGCCGCATCGGCGTTCTTCTGCACCCCGAACGCGACGCGCCAGTAGAGATAGAGCATGTACGCCGCGCCGAGGATGATGCCGGTCGTGCAGACAAACGTCACCCAGCTCGAGACCTGGTAGATCCCGGCCAGCGCGAGGAACTCGCCGACGAAGTTGCTGGTGCCCGGCAGCCCGATGCTGGCCATCGTGAACAGCATGAAGAACAGCGCGTACTTGGGCATGTTGATCGACAACCCGCCGTAGCGGTCGATCTCGCGCGTGTGCAGCCGGTCGTAGATCACGCCGACGCAGAGGAACAGCGCGCCCGACACAAGCCCGTGGCCGAGCATGACCATCATCGCACCTTCGAAGCCCTGCACGTTGAACGCGAACAGGCCGACGGTAACGATCGCCATGTGCGCAACCGAGGAATAGGCAATCAGCTTCTTCATGTCGGTCTGCACCAGCGCGATCAGGCTGGTGAGCACGACCGCGATCATGCTCAGCGCGAACACCACCCACATGAGCTGCGCGCTGGCTTCGGGGAACATTGGCAGGCTGAAGCGGATGAAGCCGTAGCCCCCCATCTTGAGCAGCACGCCGGCGAGGATCACCGAGCCCGCGGTCGGCGCCTGCACGTGCGCATCGGGCAGCCAGGTGTGCACCGGCCACATCGGCATCTTGACCGCGAAGCTGGCGAAGAACGCGAGCCACAGCAGAGTCTGCGCCCCGACCGGGAAGTCGTAGGCCATCAGCGTCGGGATGTCGGTGGTGCCCGCGTGGTTCACCATCCACAGCATCGCGATCAGCATCACGACCGAGCCGAGCAGCGTGTAGAGGAAGAACTTGTACGCGGCGTAAATCCGGTTCGCCCCGCCCCACACGCCGATGATCAGGTACATCGGGATCAGGCCGGCCTCGAACATGATGTAGAACAGGAACAGGTCCTGCGCCGCGAACACGCCGATCATCAGCGTTTCCATGAACAGGAACGCAGCCATGTACTCGCCGACGCGCTTGTCGATCGACTGGCTGGCGAAGATGCAGATCGGCATCAGGAACACCGAGAGCACGATCAGCATCAGCGCGATGCCGTCGATACCCAGCGCCCACGAGAACCCGGCGAAGATCGGCGCGCGCTCGACGAACTGCCACTGCGCGCCGCCCACGTCGTAGTTGACCCACAGCAGCACGCCGAGCGCGAGGTCGATCAATGTCGCGGTTAGCGCGATCGCGCGCGCCGGCTTCTCGCCGGCGAACAGGCACGCCACCGCGCCGAGCATCGGCACGAGCAGCATCACGGACAGGATCGGGAAGCCGCCCATCAGAACAGCACCCAGGTGATCGCGGCGACAAGGCCAAGCAGCATGATGAGGGCGTAACTCGTCAGATAACCGGACTGGACGCGCTTCGCGACGACCGCACCCTGCTCGACCACCCAGGCGATGCCGTTGGGACCGAAGCGGTCGATAATGCCTTCGTCGCCCTGCTTCCAGAACAGGCGGCCGAGCCAGAAGGCCGGGCGCACGAACACGAAGTGGTACAGTTCGTCGAAGTACCACTTGTTGAACAGGAACCGGTAGACCGGGCCGAGCTGCTCGGCGGTCTTCGCGGGGATCGAGGTGTCGCGGATGTAGGCCATCCAGGCGATGAACAGGCCGATCAGCATCACGATCGACGCCGACAGCTTCACCAGCAGCGGGACCTCGTGCATCTCGTGCATCAGGTGCGCGTTCCACGCGACCGCGCCGTTCCAGAACCCCTCGTCCTCGAGGAACGCGTGGCTGAACACCCAGCCGGCGAAGATGGCGCCGAGCGACAGCAGGCCGAGCGGCACGAGCATGGTCCACGGGCTCTCGTGCGGGTGGTAGCCCGCGGTGCCGTCGCCGTGCGCGTGATCGTGGTGGCCGTCGCGCGCGTGTTCATCGGCCGCGTGCTCGTCGTCGGCGCTCTCGTGATGGCCGTGCACCGCGTGCTGGATGTGCTCGCTCTCGGCCCAGCGGGCTTTTCCGAAGAAGGTCAGGAACACCAGGCGCCACGAATAGAAGCTGGTCAGCAACGCGGCGAACGCGCCGAGCCAGAACGCGGTGCGGCCCATCTCGCTGCCGCTGGCGTAAGCCGCCTCGAGGATCGCGTCCTTCGAGTGGAACCCGGCGAACCCGGCGTGGAGCCAGTAGATGCCGACGCCGGTGATCGCCAGCGTGCCCGCGGTCATCGCCCAGAAGGTCAGCGGGATGTGCTTACGCAGCGCGCCGTAATACCGCATGTCCTGCTCGTGGTGCATCGCGTGGATCACCGAGCCGGCACCGAGGAACAGCAGCGCCTTGAAGAACGCGTGCGTGAACAGGTGGAACATCGCCGCGTTGTAGGCGCCGACGCCCGCGGCGAAGAACATGTAGCCGAGCTGCGAGCAGGTCGAATAGGCGATCACCCGCTTGATGTCCCACTGGCAGGTGCCGACCGTGGCGGCGAAGAAGCAGGTCGCCGCGCCGACGAAGGTGACGAAGCCGAGCGCGACCGGCGCGGCCTCGAACATCGGCGACAGCCGGCAGACCATGAACACGCCCGCGGTGACCATCGTCGCCGCGTGGATCAGCGCCGAAACCGGGGTCGGGCCTTCCATCGCGTCGGGCAGCCAGGTGTGCAACCCGAGCTGCGCCGACTTGCCCATCGCGCCGACGAACAGCAGCAGGCACAGGATCGTCATCGTGTCGAGCCGCATGCCGAGGAAGCTGATGTGCGAGGTGCCTTCCATCGCCGGGGCCGCGGCGAGGATCTCGGGGATCGAGGTCGTCTGGAACACCAGGAAGGTGCCGAAGATGCCGAGCATGAAGCCGAGGTCGCCGACGCGGTTGACCACGAACGCCTTGATCGCGGCAGCGTTGGCCGTGGGCTTGCGGAACCAGAAGCCGATCAGCAGGTAGCTCGCGAGGCCGACGCCCTCCCAGCCGAAGAACATCTGCACCAGGTTGTCCGCGGTCACGAGCATCAGCATCGCGAAAGTGAACAGGCTCAGGTAGGCGAAGAACCGCGGCTGGTCCGGGTCCTCGTCCATGTAGCCCCACGAGTAGAGGTGGACGAGCGCCGAGACCGAGTTGATCACCACCAGCATGACCGCGGTCAGCGTGTCGACCCGCAGCGCCCAGTCGAAGGTCAGCGCGCCGCTCTCGACCCACTTGAGCACGGGAACGACGGTGGCTTCGGTGTCGCCCGCGACGAAGCCGAGGAAGATCGGCCAGCTCAACGCTGCCGACAGGAACAGCGCGCCGGTGGTCAGCGACTTGGCGACGGTGCTGCCGAGCGCACGGTTGCCCAGCCCTGCGACGATGGCCGCGAGCAAGGGGCCGAAGACGATGATCAGGATCGGATGCACGTGATCATCCCTTCAGATGGTCGACGCTGTCGACCGCAATCGTGCCGCGGCTGCGGAAGTAGATCACGAGGATCGCCAGCCCGATCGCCGCCTCGCCGGCGGCGACGGTCAGCACGAACATCGCGAAGATCTGTCCCGTGAGGTCACCGAGGAAGGCGCTGAACGCGACCAGGTTGATGTTTACCGCGAGCAGGATCAGCTCGATCGCCATCAGGATGACGATCACGTTCTTGCGGTTGAGGAAGATGCCGAGCACGCCGAGCACGAACAGGATCGAGCTGACGACGACGTAGTGTTCGATGCCGATCATGACGACACTCCGTCACCCCGGCGAAAGCCGGGGCCTCGTGCCGCAAGCACGGAATTCGCCCGCGCGAGGTCCCGGCTTTCGCCGGGATGACGGGTGGAGGTTAGCCGGTTGATCACAACTGCACCCCCTGCCCGACTTCAGGCTTGGTGTTGACGGTCGCCTCGCTCGGCTTGCGCGCGTTCTGCCGGGCGATGTTCTGCTGGCCGCGCACGGCGCGGGCGCCGCGGTGGGTGAGCACGATCGCGCCGACCATCGCCACGAGCAGGATGATGCCGGCAGTCTCGAACAGGAACAGGTACTTGCCATAGAGCAGCGCACCGATGCTCTCGATGTTGCTTCGTCCGAGCAGCGGCGCGGCCGAGCCGTCGGGCGTGCCGAGCTCGAGCGCGCCGGCGCGGTAGGCGCCGATGCCGAGCACCAGCTCGGACAGCAGCACGAGCGCGATGAGGATCCCGAGCGGGAAGTTCTTGATGAACCCGGCGCGCAGCTCGGCGAAGTCGATGTCGAGCATCATCACGACGAACAGGAACAGCACCGCGACCGCGCCGACGTAGACGATCACCAGCAGCATCGCGATGAACTCGGCGCCGATGATGACCATCAGGCCCGCCGCATTGAAGAACGCCATGATCAGCCAGAGCACCGAGTGCACAGGGTTGCGCGCGAGGATGGTGAACGCCCCGGAGGCGATCACCAGCGCGGCGAAGAGGTAGAAGGCGAGGAGCTGGATCACGACGCATCCCCCGCTGCGTCGCCCCGGCGAAAGCCGGGGTCTCGTTCCGCAAGCGCGGCGCCCGACTGCGCGAGGTCCCGGCTTTCGCCGGGATGACGAGTTTGGTGAGGAATCATGAGGGTGCCGGTCACGCCGCGCCGCCTAGCGATAGGGCGCATCGGCTTCAAGGTTCGCGGCCAGAGCCCGCTCCCACTTGTCCCCGTTGGCCAGCAGTTTCGCCTTGTCGTAGAGCAGCTCCTCGCGCGTCTCCGTGGAGTACTCGAAGTTCGGCCCCTCGACGATCGCATCGACCGGGCAGGCTTCCTGGCAGAAGCCGCAGTAGATGCACTTGGTCATGTCGATGTCGTAGCGCGTGGTGCGGCGCGATCCGTCGTCGCGGGGCTCGGCCTCGATGGTGATCGCCTGCGCCGGGCACACCGCCTCGCACAGCTTGCACGCGATGCAGCGCTCCTCGCCGTTGGGATAGCGGCGCAGCGCATGCTCGCCGCGGAAGCGCGGGGAGAGCGGGTTCTTCTCGAACGGGTAGTTGATCGTCGCCTTGGGCTTGAAGAAATACTTCAGCGTGAGGGCATGCGCCTTCACGAACTCCCACAGGGTGAACGACTTGATGAGCTGGGCGACGGTCATGTCAGGCCCTCAATTCCGATGCTGTGCGGCAATCGCCCATCAGGGCCTGATTGCCGCTCTCAAGATACAGGATGGCGCGCGGTCGGCTGTCCACGATGTCGTCCGTCACTCCCAGTCCCAGCTTGGCTGAACGTCCGTTCTCCACCCATTCCAGCGGACCGCTGCCGCCGAAGCCGTTGCTGCGATCGGCCCTGAAGCGAACTGGTCCGGCCAACTCAGACGGATACTTGATCTCCATGAGGTCCGCGTTGGGCGCGCCCCCCTCGGGCCGATACAAGTAAACGTTGGTCGCTCGAACTGTTTCGTCGCCGTAACTGCCGGGCGCGCGGAGTTGGCAAGCATCGCTGGCTCCCAGCGACGCGAGGGTCGCTTTCGTGGGTTCAGCGTAGGAAAGGTTGGTCTGGTCGCCGTACCTCGTCAGCATCAGCCACCCGCTGACCAGCACCACAAACGTCAGGCTCAGCGGCAGGAACACCTTCCAGCCGAGGCGCATGAGTTGGTCGTAGCGGTAGCGCGGGACGGTCGCCTTGACCCACGAGAACACGAAGAAGAAGAAGAAGATCTTGGCGAACAGCCAGATCCACCCGGGGATCCAGTAGAGAATCTCGAGCTCGAGCGGCGGCAGCCAGCCGCCGAAGAACAGGATCGCGTTGAGCGCGCACATCAGCAGCACGTTGGCGTACTCGCCGAGCCAGAACAGCGCGAAGCTCATCGACGAGTATTCGGTCTGGTAGCCCGCGACGAGCTCGCTCTCGGCCTCGGTCAGGTCGAACGGCGCGCGCGCGGTTTCGGCCAGCGACGAGATCAGGAACACCACCCACATCGGGAACAGCAGCAGGTTGAAGAAGAACCCGTTGACCAGCCCGAGCCCGTGCCCGCGCTGTGCCTCGATGATCGCGTTCATGTTGAAGCTGCCGGCCCACAGCACCACGCAGATCAGGATGAAGCCGATCGAGACCTCGTAAGAGATCATCTGCGCAGCGGCGCGCATTGCGCTGAAGAACGGGTACTTCGAGTTCGAAGCCCAACCCGACATGACCACACCGTAGACCCCGAGCGAGCTGATCGCGAGGATGTACAGCAGCCCGACGTTGATGTCGGCCAGCACCGCGCCCGAGTTGAACGGGATCACCGCCCAGGCCATCAGCGCGACGGTGAAGGTCACGATCGGCGCGATCAGGAAGATGCCCTTGTTCGCCGCCGAGGGGATGATGGTTTCCTGCAGGAACACCTTGAGTCCGTCGGCGAAGCTCTGCAGCAGGCCGAACGGGCCGACCACGTTGGGACCCCTGCGGAGCGCCATCGCCGCCCAGATCTTGCGGTCGACGTAGATGATCATCGCCACCGCGAGCATCAGCGGCAGCGCGATCAGCAGGATGCCGGCGACGGTCGCGGTGAACCACGCCCATTCGTAGGTCATGCCCCAAGTTTGGAAGAGCTCGGTCATAGATTGCCGCTCCCGGGATTCCTGAACGGCGGCCCAGAGGAGCCCGTGCTCATCATGGTGTCAACGTCCCACTCGCCTGTCTCTTCCATGGCGAGATAGTTCACATTGCGCCAACCGGTGTCGGGACCGGCCTTCCGTTTCCGACGCCGCACGGCACCCCACAATGCGTAGCCGACGAAGGCCGCGCCAAGGATCGGAAGAACCGGAATCATTCCGCCGCCTCCGCGAAATCCTCGCCGTGCAGCAGTTCGGCCGAGCAGCGCTGCATCGTCGGACTCGAGCGGGCGATCGCGTTGGTCAGATAGAAGTCCTTGATCGGATAGCCGATCCGGCCTTCGGCCTTGGCCTTGGCATCGGCCTTAGGCAGCGCGCCGTAGTCTGCGAGGCCTTCCTCACCGAGCGCCGGCACCGCGGCGACCATCGCCGCACGAAGCTGATCGAAGCTATCGAAGCCGACCGACACGCCGAACGCGTCGGCCAGCGCGCGCAAGATCGTCCAGTCCTCGCGCGCGTCGCCCGGCGCGAACACCGCCTTGTCGGCGAACTGCACGCGGCCTTCGGCGTTGACGTAAGTACCCGACTTCTCGGTGTAGGCACTGCCGGGGAGGATCACGTCGGCCGCATGCGCACCCTTGTCGCCGTGGTGGCCGATGTAGACCTTGAGCGCCCCATCGAACTGGTCGAAATCGACCTCGTCCGCGCCGAGCGCGAGCACCACCTTGGGCTTGGCCGCAGCGAGGTCGGCCATGCCACCCTTCTGCGCGAAGCCGAGCATCAGCGCGCCCATGCGCGCGGCGGCCAGGTGCAGCACGTTGAAGCCGTTCCAGACTCCTGAGCCTGTCGAAGGACGAACCAGGTTCCAGCTCTCGGCCAGCGCCAGCGCCGGGCCGAGCGCGCCGGCGACGAGGCCGCCCGCACCCAGGATCACCGCCGGACGCTCGGCCTTCTGCATCGCTTCGGCGACATGCGCCGGCAGCTTGCCGAGCACGGGCGCGTCGTCGCCGAGGAACTCGGCCGGATAAGTGGTTTCCCAGTGCGGGCCGACGATGAACACCTTGGCCCCGCGCTTGGCCGCCTTGCGCAAGCGGACGTTGAGCAGCGGCGCTTCCCAGCGCACCTGGCTGCCGACGATCAGGATCGCGTCGGCTTCCTCGATCCCCGAGAACGTGGTGTTGAAGTTGACCGCGGCGAGATTGTCGGCCGGATAGGCCATCCCGCCCTGCCGGCTCTCGATCAGGCTCGAGCCCATCGCGCCAAGCAGCGCCTTGGCGGCGAACATCGTCTCGCAGTCGAGCAGGTCGCCGGCCACGGCCGCGATGCTCGCGCCCGGCTTGGCGCCGGCGATCGTAGCGAACGCCTCGTCCCAGCTCGCCTGCGCGAGCTTGCCGTCACGACGGATCCACACCTTGTCGAGCCGGCGGCTGGTCAGGCCTTCGACCTGGTAGCGCGCCTTGTCGCTCAGCCACTCCTCATTGACGTCGTCGTTGTTGCGCGGAAGCACCCGCAGAACCTCGCGCCCACGCGAGTCCACGCGGATGTTCGAGCCCATCGCGTCCGACACGTCGATCGACAGCGTCTTTTTGAGCTCCCACGGCCGCGCCTCGTAGGCGTAAGGCCGGCTGGTCAGCGCGCCCACCGGGCACAGATCGATCACGTTGGCCGAAAGCTCGTGCTTGGCCGCGTGCTCGAGGTAGGTGGTGATCTGCATGTCCTCGCCGCGGTACAGCGCGCCGATCTCGTCCACCCCGGCGATCTCCTCGGAGAAGCGCACGCAGCGGGTGCAGTGGATGCAGCGGGTCATGATCGTCTTGATCAGCGGCCCCATGTACTTCTCGGTCACCGCGCGCTTGTTCTCGTCGTAGCGCGAGGCGCCGCGGCCGTAGGCGACCGACTGGTCCTGCAGGTCGCACTCGCCGCCCTGGTCGCAGATCGGGCAGTCGAGCGGGTGGTTGATGAGGAGGAACTCCATCACCCCTTCGCGCGCGGTGCGGACCATCGGGCTGTCGGTGCGGATCTCCTGCCCCTCGGCGGCCGGCAGTGCGCAGCTCGCTTGCGGCTTGGGCGGTCCGGGCTTCACCTCGACCAGGCACATGCGGCAGTTGCCGGCGATGCTCAGCCGTTCGTGATAGCAGAAGCGCGGGATCTCCTTGCCCGCAAGCTCGCAGGCCTGCAGCACGGTCGCCCCGTTGGGGACCTCGATCTCGACGCCGTCGACTTTGACCTTGGGCATTAGTTCGTTTCCGCCAATTCGGCCCGCGCCGCCGAAGCAACCGACCGCCTGTACAGCGCTTCGGCCAGCGCCCCTTGCAGCACCGTCTTCGAAAACCGCGCCTCGTTCCCCGGGGCAAGGCAGCGGCCGAACGACGCGCTGAGCTTCGCGACCGCCTCGTTTTCTACCGACGTGGCAGGGCGTGCCATCACGAACGCACGCGTCTCCGCCGGATCGAGGGTGGCCACGCAGTCACCAAACACGAGCACGGGATCCGACGACGCGCCCACCATGAGCTCGCCCGGCGGCAATGGGGCGTCGGCGCCGAAGTCGCGCATGTACATCGCGCGGTAGATCGCGCCGCGGAACAGCGCCGTTCCCATCTGCAGTTCGCCGCCCATGATGCAGTCATCGCTCGCCAGCTTCGCCAGCCCGATCGTGACGGCGCCGTGGGTAGGTTCAGCCAGCGCCCGCCGGACGGCGGCGGTGCGTTCGGTCACGATGCACTCGGCGAAACGGTTCATTGTGTCGCGCGCCTGGGCAGAGGCCGAAATGTCGCGCGTCGACACGGCCGCCGAGTGATCGATCAGCGATTGCGCCGCCACGGTCACCGGCGCCAGTGCGCAGGCGGCGGCGAGCGGAAGGACGAGCCCCGCGAACCTCATTCCGCCGCCTCCTGCAGCGGCGCACCGCGCTCGGCGATCCGCCGCTCGAGCTCGGGGCGGAAGTGCTTGATCAGGCCCTGGATCGGCCAGGCCGCGGCATCGCCGAGCGCGCAGATCGTGTGGCCTTCGACCTGCTTGGTGACCTGCTGCAGCATGTCGATCTCGCCGATCTCGGCGTCGCCGGTGCGCAGGCGCTCCATCATGCGCCACATCCACCCGGTGCCCTCGCGGCAAGGGGTGCACTGGCCGCAGGACTCGTGCTTGTAGAAGTAGCTCAAGCGCGAAATCGCGCGGACGATGTCGGTCGACTTGTCCATGACGATGAGCGCCGCCGTGCCGAGGCCCGAGCCGACGTCCTTGCAGCCGTCGAAGTCCATCGGCACGCCGCGCATCATCGCCGCGGGGACCAGCGGAACCGACGAGCCGCCGGGGATCACCGCGAGCAGGT
>DATDLP010000169.1:0-10007 GCA_036519255.1 Croceibacterium sp. | reverse complement strand
CGCGCATCTGGCGCGCCCGGTCGCGCCGGCGCAGCAGCGCCTTGACGCGCTTGCCCAGCTTGGCCGCGAACGCCTCGAGCGCGCCGATCGCCTGGCCGCCGGGCACGAACGCGACGCGGAAATACATCCAGCCGATCAGCGCGCCGAACAGCGCGAACGGGCCCCACAGCGAGAGCACCGGGTCGACCCGGCCGAGCTCGGCGACCGATTGCCCGTACTGGTTCACCTTGTGGTACGCGACGACCATCACGATCGAGACGAACACCCCGAGCGCCGAGGTCGAGCGCTTGGGCGGGATCGCCAGCGCCACCGCGAGCAACGGCAGCATCAGCATCATCACCACCTCGACCATTCGGTAGCTGAAGGCCGCCTGGCTGCTCGCCTGTTCGGAGGCCGATACGTCGTCGGTCCGCCAGCCGAGCTCGAGCAGCTCGGGCAGCAGGTATTCGCGGCTCTCGTCGCCGCGCGCGCGGAAGCGCTCGATCGCGGGCAGGTCGATCGGCAGGTCGTGCTGCGAGAAGCTCAGCACGCGCGGGGTCTGGCCCGGCATGTCCTGCACGATCGTGCCGTCGGTCAGCCGGAAGATGATCGTGTTGCGGTTCTCGCGGTTGGCGAGGAAGCGCCCTTCGCGCGCCGAGATCGACAGCACCTGGCCCTTGTCGTTGGCGATGCGCGCGAAGATGCCCATCAGCCGGCGGCCGTCGTCGCGGCTCCGCTCGATGCGCAGCGCGACGCGGTCCTCGATCTGGGTGAACTCGCCGACCTTGATCGAAGCGCCAAGCGCGCCCGAGCGCAGCTCGAAGTCGAGCTGCTCGTAGCCGTAGCGGGCGAGCGGCTGCCAGTAGCCGACGATGACGAAGTTGACCCCCATCAGCGCGATGGTCAGCAGATAGGGCACGCGCAGCAGCCGGGTGTAGCTGAGCCCGACCGCGCGCATGACGTCGAGCTCGCTGGTCGTGGCGAGCTTGCGGAACGCGAACAGGATGCCGAGCATCAACCCGAGCGGAATCGCCAGCCCGGCGTACTCGGGGATCAGGTTGACGAGCATCTTGAACACGATCGTCACCGGCCCGCCCTCGGTCGAGACGAACTCCATCAGGCGCAGCATCTTCTCGAGCATGAGCAGCGAGGCGGCGAGCGCGAACACGCCGAGCATCGGCATCAGCACGAGCCGGAAGATGTAGCGGTCGATGGCGGTGAACACGGTCAAGTCAGGTCAACGGCCCGGGCGGCTGCGGGTTTCGCGCGGCGCTGTAGCCGTTCCTGCGCCTCAGGTCAGGCCTTTTCGAGCGTGCACTGCAGCGGGTGCTGGTTCTGGCGGGCGAAGTCCATCACCTGGTTCACCTTGGTCTCGGCGACCTCGTAGGGATAGACGCCGCACACGCCGACGCCCTTCTGGTGGACGTGGAGCATGACCCGGGTGGCCTGCTCGAGATCCATGCGGAAGAACCGCTTGAGGCACATGACGACGAATTCCATCGGCGTGTAGTCGTCGTTGAGCATCAGCACCTTGTACTGGCTGGGCTTCTTCGGCTTGGCGCGCGCCTTGGTGGCCACGCCGACCTGGCCCTCGCCGTCGATCACCCCCTCGTCGGGGCTCTTGCCGCCGTCGTCGCCGGCCGCGCGCACGGCCACGTGGCGCGGGGCGCGCGGGTCAGCAGGCGAGGCGGGAATCCGGTTCATCGGCAGGCAAATATCGTATCGCCCCGCGCTGCCGCAAGATGTGCGGCCGAAAAGCACGGTTAACGGCGCAAAAACGAGCCGGCCCGGGCCTTTCGACCCGGGCCGTCCGTATCCGCCAGCCGGGAGAGGAGCGCCGGCGGATCGATGTGCTAACGTCTTACGCGGCCTTCGAGATCTTCTCGGCGGCCAGGTTCACGCGGCCCGAAAGCGGGGCGAACGTGTCGTTGGCGAGCTTGAGCACCGCCTCGGTGTTCTTCGAGCTGGCGGCGACCAGCGCGTCGAAGTTGCGGCGGGCGATCTTGCCCTGGAGCTGGAACAGCTCGGTCGGGCTCTTCACGCCGGCGAACTCCTTGAGATCGGCGGTCAGCGTCTCGTAGGCGCTCTTGGCCTCCTCGACGTAACCCTTGCCGAGGTCCTGCGCGCCGGCGGCGAGGATCTTGCCGCTCTCGACGATCGCCTCGACGTTGCCCTTGGCGAACTCGGTCGCCTCGGTCAGCGCTTCGGTGCTCTTCTCGTAAGCAGCCGTCGCGCGGCTCTGGAATTCGCCGATCGCTTCGCTCACCGGCTTGGTGAAATCGGGGGTCTTGGCAGTGGCCATGATCTTTTCCTTCAATTCGGTAATCGTAGGTTGGGGGGGCAAAACTTCGACCGGCGCCGCGGGCTCGACAGCCTCGACCACCGGCA
This sequence comes from Croceibacterium sp., assembly GCA_036519255.1. GTDB lineage: Bacteria > Pseudomonadota > Alphaproteobacteria > Sphingomonadales > Sphingomonadaceae > Croceibacterium_A. The sequence continues at coordinate 7,640 of DATDLP010000169.1, read as the reverse complement.
CTTGGACATCCGCCACCGCGGTCACCGGAAGCTCCGGCACCTCGACGGCCGGCACGACGGGCTCGGGAGCCTCGGCGACCGGAACGACGGGTGCGGCGACCTCGGGCGAGGGCTTGGCCACGGGCTTCGGCGCCTTCTTCACCGCGACCGGCTTCTTCGCCGGAGCAGGCTTGGCAGGCGCCGCCGCCTTCGCGGGTCCGGCCTTGGCGACCGCGGTGGCATAAGCCTTCTCCGCGCTGTCCTTCGGCTTGCTGGGTCCGCTGGCCATGATGTCCTCGCTTGGTTCACGCGACGTTGAACGTCATTGCTGCATTGCACAATAGGCATCCCGGTGCAGTGCGTCAAGGGGTTTTTGTGCAGTGCACAAAAGCTGTCATGGTGTCATCGAGCCGTCACGATGGCTCGTCGGCGATTCTCGACCGCGCTGAGGGCGCCTGCGCAATCCGTTCGCGCGCGGAAGGGAGCATCGGCGTACGGAGGGCGACCTATCGCGAACGGTCCTCGGCTTCACGACGCAAGCGAACGACCCACTGGCGAGTTCGGTTCTCAATACACTGGACGGGGATAAGTAGCCCGAGATGTGATCTGCCGCTCGTAGGGGCGCTCTTGCTGGCCGCTGGACACGTTTCCTCCGCCGACTCCCGTGATCACGCCGACTTCGACAAGGTCGTAGATCGGCGCCACGATAGTCGCGGGGCATTGCTCGTCCTCTGCGAAGCAAACAAGGAATCCGACTGGTTGGGGCGACCAGAAGGGGCCGTTGTCACCCTCGTGGTGCGAGCAGGGCGGATTCCGCGCTTGCGCCTCACAAACCATCTGTTGCGCGAACTTGTGTGCGAACCTCGGATGCTTTGTGCGCGCCTCGTGTTCGGCCTTCCGGCACGACACGTGGTCAAGTCGGCCTGCCGCTATGCACTCGTCTGTAGAGGTGTAGACATCGACAATCACCTCGTGGCCCGCGGTACGGACCAACGGTGACTCCTCGGCTCGCTCGGAACAGCTGACAATGGCAACCCAGGCAGTCACCGTACCAGCAGCTCTTAGCAATACTGCCATGCGCCGATCATGACATACCCTGTGTCCGCCAACCATCCGTGACGTTCGTTCACTGAACCATCCTGACCACGGCCGGATGATGTACGACGTTGCAGCCTGCTTTCCGGGGCAGGTAGCATGAACCCGATCCCGTCTTCGCGTGCGCAGCGACCGCGGCGCGCGACCCGTTGCGGTCGGTGAAAGGTCGTCCTAGCCAATCCCGGCACAGGACGACGACATCGACGAGGTGGGATATGAGGTGGGTGCTCTTGCCGCTGGTTCTTGCCGCAACGACCTCCGCGGCCGCACAGGAGGGCGCCACGAGCACGTGGCACTGGTCTTGTCGGGTGATGGCACCGGCCGCTCCCGGGATCGACAAGACCGGCCAGTTGCGGATCAACTTCGACCGGACGGCCGATGCCGTGTTCATCGAGATCGTCTCGGACGACTTTCCGCAGTTCGCGGCAAGGCGTCAGGCACGCATCGCCGGATCGGTGAAGGACGAAGTCGACATCGATGGCGTGGCGGCCAATCCTGCGTGGGTCGTGGAAACCGCGTCGGGCCGTCGCGCTATCGAGGTGATCAGTCACGGATCGCGCAACGGCGGCGGCACGGGAATTCTGATCTCGAGCTATGAGATGACCACCATCGCCGGCCTCCCCGAAGACTTTTTCGAATACCACGCCGTTGGTCTGTGCAGCCAGTCGAGGAGAGGCGCGTGACCCGTGTCGCGCGCGCTCGGCAACGCCGGGCCGCCGCCCGGGCTTTCGGGCACCCTGATGGCGCGACTCTCCCGGTGTTCGGCATGGCCATTTCGACAGCCGTACTGCTGACTGCCTGTTCGGAGCCCACCCTGCGCGGCCCGACCGGCCCGGAGGTGGTGCAGATTGCGGCCAGGTGCGGCGCGACTGTGACCAGATTCGGACCTACGTTTCGCGACTTCAGCGACGAAGGGCTGCCCAACGTTTCGATTACCCTCGACGCTCGGAACTTTAGAGAATGGGAGCCCAAGGCGGATTGCGTCTATCTGGAATTGAAGGCGTTGGGCGCCATGGCTTTCATCAGCGGCCCGAACGGCGAAAGCCTCCTCATATCGAATGGGGATATCATCGACTGAGTCCCGGCCGGCCACGGCCCGTTGCGGGCGGCGGCCCAAGGTCTATCGTGCCCTGGCTTTGCACCTTTGGCGGGAGGGCCGACCGATCCCGTGGCGTTTGCGTTTCTCGTCATATGTCGTGCTCGGCGCGGCGCTGTCGCTTGCTTCCTGTTCCAGGGCCGATCGGCAGGAAGGCGCCGATTGGCGGGAGGGGGTCGAAAGCCGGGAAGACTGCATCGCGCGCATGAACGTGCTCTCCGAAGAGCTTATCTCGCAGCCGGCCGCCCGGCACTTTCGCTGGGTTCCCGTCTTCCAGTTCGACGTCACCAGGATGAGCAAGGACGCCGTAGACGAGCTGGTCGCGTCTACCGGCGCTCACGTGATGACTCCGTCGGAGCCCGGATACAGGGCCGGCGAGGCGATTCCCGACGCACTGCTGTACCGTCGGAAAGAGACCTCGCTCTTTCGCCTGCGCGGTCGGCCGGTGGCCATGGCCGACGTGACCGAAGTGGGGTGCGCGCTCCAGCGCCCCGGCATGCGGCTCATCAGTTGGGATATGCAGCCGCCGCCGAAGTGAGGGGGAAGTGGGCGAAGGTAGCCCTAGCGCGTCGCCACGTAGCGCCCGGGCGCGTCCTCGATCGCCTTGTCGCCCTCGCCGCCCGGGGCGCGCTTGCCGCTGGCCGGCACCTTGTCGGCGGCGAGCCCTTCGAGCCACGCGAGCCAGTCGGGCCACCAGCTGCCGTCGTGCTGCTCGGCCCCTTTGGCGAACGCCTCGAGACTCTCGGTCGGGCCGCCGGTCCAGTAGCCGTACTTATTCGCTGCCGGCGGATTGACCACCCCGGCGATGTGCCCGCTGCCGGCAAGCACAAAGCGCACCGGGCCGGCGAGCACGTCGAGCATCCGGAACACGGATTCGGGGGGGGCGATATGGTCCTCGCGGCCGGCCTGGACGTAAGCGGGGGTCTCGACCAGCCGCAGGTCGATCGGCGTGCCGTCGGCGGTCAGGGCGTCGGGCACCACCAGCTTGTTGTCGCGGTAGCAGTCGCGCAGGTAGCCCTCGTGCCACTTCGCGGGCAGATTGGTTACGTCGCCGTTCCAGTGCAGCAGGTCGAACGCCGGGTAGTCCTCGCCGAGCAGGTAGTGGTTGACCACCGTGTTCCAGATCAGGTCGGTGCCGCGCAGCAGGTTGAAGGTCGCGGCCATGTAGCGCCCGTCGAGGTAGCCGCCCTGGCTCGCCTGGCGCACGAGCTCGAGCTGGGCGTCGTCGATGAACACCTTGAGGTCGCCGGCGTGCTCGAAATCGACCTGCGCGGTGAGGAAGGTCACGCTCGCGACCTTGTCGGCCTCGCCGCGCCGCGCGAGCACCGCGAGCGTCGCGGCGAGCGTGGTGCCGGCGACGCAGTAGCCGATCGTGTGCACCGCGGGTACCGCGAGCCGCGCGCGGACGAGCTCGATCGCCTCGATCTGCGCGCGGACATAGTCGTCGAAGGTGACCTCGGCCATGCTCTCGTCGGCCGATCGCCACGAGACCATGAACACCGTCACCCCCTGCTCGACGCACCAGCGCACGAAGCTCTTCTTCGGGTTGAGGTCGAGGATGTAGAACCGGTTGATCCACGGCGGGAAGATCAGCAGCGGCGTCGCGAGCACGGCCTCGGTCGCGGGCGAATACTGGATCAGCTGGAACAGCGGGCCTTCGTGGATCACCTTCCCCGGGGTGCAGGCGATGTTCTCGCCGAGGCGGAACGCGCTCGAATCGGTGTGGGTGAGCTGGCCGCGCTCGAGGTCGTGGGCGAGGCGCTCCATCCCCTTGGTCAGGTTCTCGCCGTGGGTCTCCATCGTGCGCTCGAGCACCACCGGGTTCATCAGCGGGAAGTTCGCCGGGCTCATCGCGTCGAGCACGCTCTTGGTGGCGAAGCGCAGCTGCTCGCGCTCCTGCCCGTCTAGCCCATCGACCGCATCGACCGCCTCGAGCACGCGCTCCGCCAGCAGCAGATAGGTCTGGTGGATCAGCGCGAACACCGGCTGCTCGCTCCACGCGGCGTCGGCGAAGCGCTTGTCCTTGCGCGGCAGGTGCGGTTCGGCCGGCTTCTGACCCCCGGGGCCGATGCCGTACTGCCCGAGCACGCTCTCCCACAGCGCCATGCCCTCGGCCATCATCGAGGCCTGCCGCTCGGGGTCGAACAACGGCATCTGCTGGAACCAGCCCTGCATCAGCCCCATCCACTGCGTCGGATCGGCGAGCATCGGCACCGGCATCGCCGGCAGCGCCTGCTGCTGGTGGAACGCGAGCCACATCTGCTGCAGCTTGAGCGCGGACTCGCCCCAGTCGGCCAGCGCGGCCTCGTTCGGCACGGCCTCGGCGGCCTGCGGCGCGAAAGTTGCGAGCATCTGCCGCGCCGCCTCGCCCTGCACGCGCAGCATCTCGGTGAAGACGTCGGCGGCGGCGGTGGGGGAGGAGGGCGTTTCGGGCATCGGCCCTGTTATAAACGCGATTGTGGCATTTGGGAGAGGCGCGCGACGGCGAACGACACGCGGCGGCGCATCGCCGCGCTCAGTAGGTCTTCTCACCCTCGAAATTGCCGCCCTCCATGTAGCGGCAGACCATCACCTCGTCCTCGCCGCCGGCGACGGTGACCGCGCAACCGACCTGCGCCGTGGCCCGCCAGACCACCTGCGTGTAGTGCCCGACGTCCTCCCATTGCCCCGAAGTGCTGACGTCGGGGAACACGCCGTTCTGGAATGCCGCCTTCTCGTCGATCCACAGCTGGACCATGTCTTCGGGCGTGTAGGCGTTCTTGCTGCCGCGCCACAGGTTCTCGCCTTCGACGTCGAGCGAATCGTCGTGCTCAAGCACGCTGAGCGAGGACAGGTGGGCGGCCCAGCGAGCGGCGTTGGCGGCGAGCGCCGGGCTCCAGCGCAACGGCGGGACCCCGAGGCGCGCGCGCTCCTCGTTGTGCGTCGCGAGAACCCGGGCGTCGAAGTTGTCCATGCGGCTCTGCGCCAGCGCCGGGATGGACCCGAGCAACGCCAGCAAAGCGACAGCCGCCAATCGCACCGTTCGCCGCAAGTCTACCCGAAGCATCCTCTTCCCTCCCGTTCCCTGGCGGCGCACCCCGTGGCGCGATCGATGGGTCAGCTGAACTTCTCGATCAGATACTGTGCCGACCACACGTTGCCGGCGAAGCTGGCGAAGCCGGCGAAGAACAGCCGCTCGCGCTCGTCGAAGCGGAGCTGGCGCGACAGCCCGTCGCCGATCGCCGCCCCGGCGGCGAGCTGGTGCGGATTGTAGGTCTTGCGCACCTCTTCGAGCGCTGCGCGCACCCGCTCGCGCTCGGCGTCGCTCAGGCTGGCCGGCAACGGGCCGCCGTAAGGTGTGCCGCTCTCGATCAGCCTGAGCAGTTTGGCGAAATGATCGGGCGCGAGGTCGATCCAGGTCTGCTGGCGCGCAATCGCCTCGGGCTCGAGGATCACGGTGCTCGCCCAGACGATCCCGCCGGTCAGGCACAACTGCGGGCGCTGCGCCGCCAGCGGCGCGGCGACGATCTGCGGCGCCAGGACCGGCTCGACGGTGTCGCGGTAGAACTCGGCCGAGCGCGGACCGAAATCGGCGGTGCGCACTTCCGGCCAGCGCCGCTTGACGTCGCCTGCCATCGACTTGGTTCCGTAGCCCGCCGCCAGATCGAAAAACTCGCCGCTCCGGTTGCGCCGGTCGTAGTAGCCGCCCTTGGTGTATCCCGCGCTGATGTCGATATGCAGCACGCTGTTGCGGCGAGCCGGCGCCACGATCCAGTCGTAGGCCAGCCGCGACTGCTCGTGAATGGTGATGACCTCCGCTGCGAGGCCGGTTCGCTCGCGGAGCCCGGCAGTGAAACGCGCCACCCGCTCCGGTGCGGAATCGGCGAGGCCGCTCGACACCAGCACCGCGATGTCCGGCGTCTGCAGGCCGTACAGCGATTTCAGCGCTTCGATATACTCCACAACGATGTCGACGCTTTGCGCCGCCCGCGCGTCGTCCGCCTCGGGGCCGAGCGGGCTTGGCCGCTCGGATTCGGGAAACGGCTTTCCGGTAAGTTGTGGCGCCATCCGCTGGAAGCCCGACAGCCGCTCGCTCGGGGCGACGTTGGCGAGGTCGAAGCGGTAGACCGACACGCTCATCGCGGAGGCCCTGATCTCGATCACGCCGTAGGTCTTCTCGCGTTCGATCCGGGCGAACGCGGTGCCCGGCACGAGCGACAGGCCCGCGGCCCCCGCGGCTCCCCCGATGAACGCGCGCCTGTTCCAAGCCATCGGAACCGCCTTTCCCCCGTTCGCCTTCGCCCTTGCCCGACCTCGCCGTCCCCTGCGCAAGGCACCTGGGCGATCGCCTGAAAGGACGCGCGGCTGCCGGACCTGCCCCGCAGCCGTTAACGAATGCTCCGCCGATGTCAGTCCCCCGGCAATCGGGGTTAATCCGCTGACGAATGCCGGAAAGTCCCTAGGCCATGTCCCGATTCTGCCGGGCCGGCCGGCGCGCCGGCGCAGTGCACAAGGGTCACACCGGGGCGCGAATGACACCCCGCGATTGCGCTAATCGCCCGATTCCGCCACAGTCGCCGCGTCGCGCGCCCAGGCCCGCGGCATTTTCGACAACCCTTTGGATACTCGAGGTCATGGACACCGATTTCTACCGCATGAAGCGCCTGCCGCCCTACGTCATCGCCGAAGTCAACGCGATGCGGGCAGCAGCACGCGCAAGCGGCAGGGACATCATCGACCTCGGCATGGGCAATCCCGACCTGCCGCCGCCGCAGCACGTGATCGACAAGCTGTGCGAAGTGGCGCGCGATCCCGCGGCGCACGGCTACTCGCAGTCGAAGGGCATCCCCGGCCTGCGCAAGGCGCAGGCCAATTACTACGAGCGCCGCTGGGGCGTCGAGGTCGATCCCGAGAGCGAGGTCGTGGTCACGCTCGGCTCGAAGGAAGGGCTCGCCAGCCTCGCCACCGCGATCTGCGCCCCCGGCGACACGATCCTCGCGCCGAACCCGAGCTACCCGATCCACACATTCGGCTTCATCATCGCCGGGGCCAGCATCCGCGCGGTGCCGACGACGCCCGACGAGGCCTATTGGGATTCGCTCGACCGGGCGATGCGCTTCACGAGCCCGCGGCCGACGGTGCTGGTGGTCAACTACCCGTCGAACCCGACCGCCGAAGTGGTCGACCTCGCGTTCTACCAGCGGCTGGTCGACTGGGCGAAGGAGAACAAGGTCTGGATCCTGTCCGACCTCGCCTATTCGGAGCTCTACTACAACGGACAGCCGACCCCCTCGATCCTCCAGGCCAAGGGGGCGAAGGACGTGGCGATCGAGTTCACCTCGCTCAGCAAGACCTTCTCGATGGCCGGCTGGCGGATCGGCTTCGCGGTCGGCAACAAGACGCTGATCGCCGCGCTGACGCGGGTGAAGAGCTACATCGACTACGGCGCGTTCACGCCGATGCAGGCCGCCGCCTGCGCCGCGCTCAACGG
>DATDLP010000168.1:0-3678 GCA_036519255.1 Croceibacterium sp. | reverse complement strand
GACGACGGCACCGCGCGCGAATATGCCGGCAGCATCGAGGACTACATCGACTTCGTGCTGGGGCGGAACCAGCCGAAGACGCAGGACAAGGCCGGCAGGAAGGACAAGCCGCCGGCCCGCGCGCGCGAGGACGCCAAGCGGGTCAAGCAGCAGGTGCAGGACGCCGAGCGCGCGGTGGCCCGCGTGCAGGCGCGGATCGCCGAGATCGACGCGGCGATGCTCGACCCGCGCCCGGGCGCGCTCGAGGATCTGGCGCGCGAGCGGGCCGTGCTGGCGAAGGAACTCGAGCTGGCTGAGGAAGCGTGGCTCGAGGCCAGCCAGCAGCTCGAGCAGGCTGCTTAGAGTGCGTCCTCTTTAGTCAGAATCCGTTCGTCCCGAGCCCTTCGGCAGGCTCAGGATGAACTGCCGACCTTCGGTCGCCAGTCGAGGGACCGGTTCGAGCGAAGCCGAGAACCGATGGTTTTGCGCAATGCCTCGGCTTTGCTCGGCAGAGTCCCTCGATTTCGCTCGGGACGAACGGTTCAAACAATTCAGGACGGTCTCTAGGGAGGACCTCCTCCGCCGCTACCCCTCCTTCACCGTCACCCACACCTCGACCGGCGCGACGAACTTGCCCGGCGCGGGCTTGCCCACGTCGACCCGTTCGGCCTGGACCAGCTGCCCGTTCTCGAGGTTGAAGCTGGCCCACGGCTTGGGCATGCGCCCGAAGGTCATCTTCTGCAGCGGGCGCCCGGTGGCGGTGTTCATGATCGTCGCGACAATGGCCATGCGGGGCCGCTAGGGGGAGCGGTGCCGGGCGTCCAGCGGGCAGGCCAGTTCATCGACAGGCACGGGCGTTGCGCGGCGCTCTGGTCGACTATGCGCCTCGATCGCGATGGCGCAGCGCGTCCACGATCGTCGAGAACGCCGAGGACTGGTGGCGGCGGCTCGGGTAATACAGGTGATACCCGGCGAACACGGGGCACCAGTCATCGAGCACGCGCATGAGGCTGCCATCCGCCTGCAGCGGCGTCACGTAGTCCTCGATCAGGTAGGCCAGGCCAAAGCCTGCCTGGCACGCGGCGAGGATCGAGGGGCCGGTGTTGAACGCCAGCTGCCCGTCGACGCGCACGCGCAGCTCGCGCCCGTGCTTCTCGAACTCCCAGGCATAGAACCCGCCGAAGGGTCGGCAGGCGGAAGTTGATGCACTGGTGCTCGGCCAGCTCCTGCGGAGTGCGGGGGATACGGCGGCCGGCGAAATAGGCGGGCGATCCGACCACCGCCATGCGCAAGTCGGGGCCGATGCGGACGGCGACCATGTCCTTGGCGAGCTGCTCGCCGAGCCGGACGCCGGCGTCGAAGCGTTCGCTGACGATATCGGTCAGGCTGGCGTCGACGCTCAGCTCGACGTGGATATCGGGATAGGCGGGCAGGAGGTCGCGCAGCTTCGGCCACAGCACCGTGCGGGCGGCGTGCTCGGACGTGGTGATCCGGACCGAGCCGGACGGCCTGTCGCGCAGCTCGCCGACCGAAGACAGTTGCGCGCCGATCGCCGCGAACGCGGGCGACACGGTCGAAAGCAGCTTCTCGCCGGCCTCGGTCAGCGCCACGCTGCGGGTCGTGCGGGTGAGCAGGCGCACGCCGAGGCGGTCTTCGAGGCGGCGGACGGCGTGGCTCACGGCCGACTGCGAGGTGCCGATCCTGGCCGCGGCGCGGGTGAAGCTGCGTTCTTCGGCGACCGCGACGATCGCCGAGCTGGATGCGGCCGTCGCGGCGATCGAAGTGCGCGGCGCGCGGCTGCCCGATGGCGTCCTGGCGTTCTCGGGCGTTGAAGCGGCACCGAAGAACTGAGTTCTCCACCAGTAGGATAGTGTCATGGAAATTCGCCAGCTCGGCCAGTCGGGCCTGCAGGTCTCGGCCCTCGGCCTCGGCTGCATGGGGCTCAGTTCCGGCTATGGTCCCGCGACCGACAAGCAGGCCGGCATCGCGCTGATCCGCGCGGCGTTCGCGCGCGGCGTGACGCACTTCGACACTGCCGAAGTCTACGGCCCGTTCGCCAACGAAGAGCTGGTCGGCGAAGCGCTGGCGCCGTTTCGCGATCAGGTCGTGATCGCCACGAAGTTCGGCTTCGACCTTGTCGGCGGGGAGCGCACCGGCGGTCTCGACAGCCGGCCCGAGCATATCAAGGCGGTGGCCGAGGCCTCGCTCAAGCGGCTCGGGACCGACCGGACCGACTTGTTCTATCAGCACCGGGTCGACCCCTCGGTGCCGATCGAGGAGGTTGCGGGCGCCGTAGGCGAGCTCGTCGCGGCCGGCAAGGTCAAGCACTTCGGGCTGTCGGAGCCGGGTGTGGAAACCATTCGGCGCGCGTATGCCGTCCACCCCGTCGCGGCCGTGCAGAGCGAATATTCGCTGTTCTGGCGCCAGCCCGAAACGGACCTGCTGCCACTGCTCGAGGAGCTGGGAATCGGCTTCGTGCCGTTAAGCCCGCTCGGCGCGGGGTTCCTGACCGGCAAGATCGACGAGAACACAGTGTTCGACCCGACCGATTTCCGCAATGTCGTGCCCCGGTTCACGCCGGAGGCGCGCAAGGCCAACATGGCGCTGGTCGACGTGGTCAAAGGCATCGCGGAGCGGAAGCAGGCGACGCCGGCGCAAGTCGCGCTCGGCTGGCTGCTGGCCCGGAAACCGTGGATCGCGCCGATTCTCGGCACCACCAAGCTGCACCGGCTGGAGGAGAACCTCGGGGGCGCTTCGCTCGGCTTTACCGACGAGGACTTGCGCGAGATCGACGCGGCGCTCGCCAAGGTGCAAACCGAAGGCGCGAGGCTGCCCGAATCCGCCGAGGCGATGACGGGCCGCTGAGGCCGAGGCCGGCACCGGGTCCGGGTGTAGGGGAGGACGTCGATGATTTTTGCCCAACTGTTCCGTTCGTGCCGAGCGGTCGCATGAGTGCCGGAGACGCCGTCGCCGAGGAGCTGCGCTCGCTCCGCGACGCGGTCGAACGCCAGGCCCGCGAGCTGGCCGAGGCCCGCCACGCGATCGCGCTGCTCGAGGACAAGAACGCAATCGAGCGGCTGCAGTACGCCTACGGCTATTTCATCGACAACCGCATGTTCCGCGAGATGGCCGACTTGTTCGCCGACGAGGGCAGCTGGATCGAAATCGGCCAGCGCGGCCGCTACTGCGGCAAGGAGCGCATTCACCGGTTCCTGCTCGAGGTGCTCGGCGACGGGCGCTGGGGCCTGCTCAAGGACGAGGTGATCAATCACGTCCAGCAGCAGCCGCTGATCACCATCGCCGAGGATCGCGAGCGGGCGTGGTCGCGGGCACGGGCCCAGGTCCAGGGCAATTCACCGCCCGACACACCGCACTTCCTGCTGGCGGACGGCATCTACGAGAACGAGTACGTACGCGAGAATGGGCAGTGGAAGATCCGCGGGGTCACGGTCACGATGACCTTCTACGCCGCGCTGGAGCGCGCACGGATCTGGTTCCCTTCGGCCCCACCGAGCGAGGCCATGCCGCCCGACGGCCCCAGCCAGCCGGTCGTCGAGGCCTTGGGACGGCAGTTCAACCCGTGGCATTTCGCTCACCCGGTTGAAGGTTACGCGATAGCCATTCCGACCTCGGTTTCATCCGACGACCCGTAGCGCTCCCGCGGCCTGGGCATGCGCCCGAAGGTCATGTGTGCAGCGG
>DATDLP010000167.1:0-2091 GCA_036519255.1 Croceibacterium sp. | reverse complement strand
GGACCTCGTGCCGGCCAGCGCACAGCTATCGTGCACGAGGTCCCGGCTTTCGCCGGGATGACGGGTGGGTTCGGTTGAGAGACGTGCTGGCGCTCAGGGCGCGATCAGCACCTTGCATTGGCTGGTGCGGCGCTTGAGGCTTTCGTACACGGCCGGCGTATCGGCCAGCGTGATCGTGTCGGTCACCAGCAGCCGCGGCTCGACCGCCCCGGACGCGAGGGCGTCGAGTGAGGCCTGGTATTCGGGCACGGTGAAGAACGCGCTCGTCACCAGCCGCACTTCCTTCGACAGCATCGCAAAGCTGTTGATCGGATCGGGCCGCGTGCACAGGCCGAGCAACAGGATCGTGCCGCGGTTCTTCACCTGCTGCACGGCCTGGTCGATCAGCCCGGGAATGCCGACGCATTCGAACACCACGTCGGCCTTGCCGCCGAGGCCGGCCTCGGCGCTGCCGATCGGATCGGCCGGATCGACCACGAACAGGTCCGCGCCCATGCCGAGCGCGCGGGCTTGCTGGAAGTCGGCGACGTCCTGCACCGCCACCTTGCCCGCGCCCATGCGCTTGACCCAGAACGCCACCGCCAGCCCGATCGGACCCGCGCCGAGGACCAGCACCTTGTCGCCGGCGCGGAGCCCCGCCAGGTTGACGCCGTGCAGCGCCACGGCAAGCGGCTCGATGATCGCGCCGTCGGCGAGGCTGATCCCGGATGGCAGCTTGATGCACTGGTTCGGCCGTGTCAGCGCGTACTCGGCATAGCCGCCGCCCTGCAGCCCGAACTGCGCACACCACTGCACCTCGCCCTTGCGACAATGCTCGCACCGGCCGCAGCTCTTGAGCGGGATGACCGAGACGAGGTCGCCGGTCCTCAGCCCCTCGACCTCGCGCCCGAGGTCCACGACCTCGCCGGCGAACTCGTGCCCGAGCACATCCCCGTGCTTGCAGCCGTAGGCGGCGTCCTCGGTCATGTGCAGGTCGCTGCCGCAGATTCCGCAGCGGCCGACCTTGACCACCACTTGCCCGGCATCGGGCGCGGGATCGGGCAGGCTCTCCAAGGTGAGCGGGGTATGGAGGGCTTGGAAGGTGACGGCTTTCATCGATCAGCGACCCGACGTTGACGCGATTGGGGGGGGGGTGGAATTCTTGTTACTTATTGAAATAAAATTATAAAGTGCAGGGTCATGTCACCTTCCTGAGTCTAGTCGTTGAGGGGCTTGACCGGCCCCAGCTGCATCCCGCCGTCGATCATCACATGGCTGCCGGTCATATAGCTGCCCGCATCCGACGCGAGCAGCAGCGCGAGCGGCTTGATCTGGTGGGTCTCGGCCATGCGCCCGACCGGGACCAGTTCGTCCCACGCGGCCTTGGCCGCGGGGTTCTTCTTGACCCAGCCGTCGCCGATGTTGGTCACGAACGGGCCCGGCGCGATCGCGTTGACGCGGATGCCGTAGGCGGCGAGTTCGTAGGCCGCGTGGCGCATGAAGTGCTTCACGCCCGCTTTGGCCGCCATGTACGGCACCCCGACGATCGCCTCGTTGACCTCGGCCGCGTTCGAGCTGGTGATGACGATCGAGCCGCCGCGGCGCCCGGAACCGTTTCGCTCGTTGGCTTTCATCACCCGCGCCGCCTCGCGCACGGTGTGGAACACGCCGTTGAGGTTGATGCCGATCGACTTGTACCAGCGGTCGGGATCGTAGACGTCGATCTGACCGTCGGGATTGCGGTAGCCCTCGGGGGTCCAGAAGCCGTTTCCGACGTCGAGCCCGGCGTTGGCGAAGGCGATGTCGCAGCCGCCGTAGGCGTGGACGTGCTCGTCGAACACTTTGGCCACCTCCGCGAGCCTGGAGACGTCGCACACGCCCCAGCGCGCCTCGTAGCCTTCGTCGACCAGCCGCTGCGCCTCGCGCGCGGCGCCTTCGGCGTCGATGTCGGTCAGTGTCACCCGGGCGCCGGCCTCGGCCATGCATTCGGCGTAAGCGAGCCCGATCCCGCTGGCCGCGCCCGTGACCAGCGCCGAGCGGCCGCGGATGTCGAACTGATCGAGGGTGCGGGGGTCGGGCATTTCTATCCTTCCGTCATCCCGGCGAAAGCCG
>DATDLP010000166.1:0-11966 GCA_036519255.1 Croceibacterium sp. | reverse complement strand
TTGATCCCGCTGGTGATCGGGTCCGACTGGATGATCGAGGCGACCACCGAACCGATCCGCTCGTCCGCGAGCAGCGCGGTGAGGACCTTGGTGTAAATCTCCGGCTCGGACAGGCCGAGCGCGGTGATGTCGGTCGGGTTCGAGACGGGCACGAAATCGGGCAGGATCGCGCGCAACGCAGGACTGTTGTCGTCGTCGAGGTGGATCAGGTCGAGCCCGATGTCCTCGGCGATGTCGAACGCGAGCCCGCGCAAGGCTCCGGATTCACCGAGCACCGCCATGGCGGCACCGGGCAGCGCCTTGCAGCGCAGCGCGATCTCGGTGATGTCGGCCAGCTCCTCGAGCGTGTCGGCGAAGATCACCCCTTCGCGCGCGAGCTTGGTCTTCATCAGCGCGTAGTCGCCGGCCATCGCCCCGGTGTGGGTCGCGGCGCTCTCCTGCGCCTTGTTCGACTTGCCCGGGTGCAGCATCACGATGGGCTTGCCCGCGGCGCGCGCGCGCCGCGCCGCCTGCACGAACGCCTTGGGCCGGCGCAGGCTCTCGACGTACATCGCGATCACGTGGGTGTCCGGGTCGTCGGTCAGCCACTCTACGTAGTCCTCGACGCCCGAAGCCGCCTCGTTCCCGGTCGAGACCGAGGTCGAGACGTAGAGCCCGCGCGGGTGCAGCGCCGTCGCCAGCACCGCCGCGAGCGCGCCCGACTGGCTCGCGATGCCGACCGCCCGCGTGCCCTTCGGCGGGGTCTGCATGTTGGTCTCGACGAAGGTCAGCGGCACGCGCGCGACGTAGTTGGTGCAGCCGAGGCAGTTCGGGCCTTCGATCACCATGCCGTACTCGGCCGCGACCGCGGCCAGCTCGAGCTGGTCGCGCATGCCTTCCTCGCCGGCTTCGGAGAACCCGGCCGAGTAGATCACCACCGCGCCGCAGCCGCGCTCGGCCAGCTGGCGCACGGTGTCGAGCACGAACGGGCGCGGGATCGCCAGCACGGCGCAGTCGATGCCCAGCGGCAGCTCGGCGATCTCGTGGTAAACCTTGAGCCCGAGCAGCTCGTCGCGCTTGGGATTGACCGGGTAGATCTTGCCGGCGAACTCGTACTGCACGAGGTTGTTGAGCAGCGTCGCGCCGAGCGCGCCGGTGCGGTCGGAGGCACCGACCACCGCGACCGACTTCGGCCTCAAGAGCCGGTCGATCTGCTGGTTGGTGAAGCGCCGCTCGCTCATTCTATTCTCTCCCTGCTGCGGCCGTCCCCTAGCCGCTCCCACCCGGTTCGTCATCCCGGCGAAAGCCGGGACCTCGTGCATCCGCGCGCTGCGCTTGCGGCACGAGGTCCCGGCTTTCGCCGGGATGACGGTCCTTTTGATATGTGCTTGCGATCAGCCCCCCTGGACCTTCGACTTGTCGAACGCCCCAAGCCCCGGCTTGAAGGTCTTCTCGTCGAGGAACTGCTTGGTCGCTTCCTTGCGCGCGGCGATCCCGCCGAACTGGTTGAGCGCTTCCTGCGCGCGGATCAGGTATTCCTCGGCGTTGTCGTAGGTCATCTCGCGCACCCGGCGCACCGCCCACTTGGTGGCGCGCAACGCGTGGCCGTCCTTCTTCTTGAGCACGTCGGCGACCTGCTGCACGCGGTCGCGCAGCTGGTCGGCCGGGAGCGATTCGTTGACCATGCCCTTCTCGGCCGCCTGCTTGCCGGTCAGGTTCTCGCCCATCATCGCGTGGTACATCGCGTCGCGGAAGCCCATCAGCTCGGCCGCGACCTTCGACGCGCCGCCGCCGGGCAGGATCGCCCAGTTGATCTCGCTCAGCCCGAACTGCGCGTCGTCCGAGCAGAACGCCAGGTCGCAGGCGAACAGCGGGCCGTAGGCGCCGCCGAAGCACCAGCCGTTGATCATGCCGACCGTCGGCTTCTCGTACCAGCGCAGCCGCTCCCACCAGGTGTAGGCCTCGCGCTGCGCCTTGCGGGTGGCGTGGATGCCTTCCTGCTCGGTCATGCGGAAGTACTCGAGCAGGTCCATCCCCGCCGACCACGCCGAGCCCTCGCCGGTCAGCACCAGCACCTGCACGTCGTCGCGGAACTCGAGCTCGTTGAGCACCTCGAGCATGCGGCGGTTGAGCTTGGGGCTCATGCAGTTGCGCTTGTCGGGCCGGTTGAACGAGACCCACGCGACGCCGTCGACGACATCGAACGCGACGGTCTCCGCTTCGGGGCGCGGATCGGGCTGTGACGGCATGGCCATGGTACTGTTCCTCTCTCGGCAAGCGGCGGCCCGCTCGACATCGTTATGTCTTATAGCAATCGTGGTTGCTATGAACAACAGCAATCGTTAGCATTTCGCCAATGCGCGATCCGCTCCCGAATTTTCCCGGCTATGCGCTGCGGCGGGCCGCCAACGCAACCGCGGCCGAGCTCGCGGGCAAGCTCGGCGAAGTCGGCCTGCGCCAGTCGGACGTCTCGGTGCTGATGCTGATCGACGCCAACCCCGGCGTGACCGCGAGCGCGATCGGCCGCCAGCTCGACATCCAGCGCGCCAACATGGTGCCGGTGCTCAAGCGGCTCGAGGGCCTGATCGACCGCGTGCCGATCGACGGCAAGTCGCAAGGCCTCGAGCTGAGCGCGGCCGGCCGCGCGCGGCTGGCCGAGGCGCGCAAGGTGGTCGAGACGTTCGAGGCCGCGCTCATCGCGCGCGTCCCGGCCGAGCACCGCGCGCACCTGCTGCCGGCGCTGGAAGCCCTCTGGCGCTGAGCGCACCGCCCTCCTAAACCCACCACCGAAATGGGCGATTGGGCGTGGGAGAGGCGAAGTGAGTGAATCGGTGGTCCATCCGGTGCCGCAGGAATGGGCGGACAACGCCCTGATCGACGCCGAGACCTACGCCGCGAAATACGCGCAATCCATCGCCGACCCCGACGCCTTCTGGCGCGCGGAAGCGCAGCGGATCGACTGGATCCGCCCGTTCACCCGCGTCAAGCACACCAGCTTCGACGAGGACACCTTCGGCATCCGCTGGTTCGACGACGGCACGCTCAACCTCGCCGCCAACTGCCTCGACCGCCACCTCGCCACCCGCGCCGACCAGACCGCGATCGTCTGGGAGCCCGACGACCCCGCCACCCCGGTCCGCACCCTCACCTACCGCGAGCTGCACGAGCAGACCTGCAAGTTCGCCAACCTCCTGCGCGCCGAAGGCGTGCGCAAGGGCGACCGCGTCACGATCTACCTGCCGATGGTGCCCGAGGCGGCGGTGGCGATGCTCGCCTGCGCGCGGATCGGCGCGGTGCACTCGATCGTGTTCGCCGGGTTCAGCCCCGAGGCGCTCGGCAGCCGGATTGAGGACTGCGACAGCGACGTGGTGATCACCGCCGACGAGGGCCTGCGCGGCGGCAAGAAGATCCCGCTAAAAACCAATGTCGACGCGGCGCTCGCCAAGCACGGCAAGGTGCGCCGGGTGATCGTGCTCAAGCACACTGGCGCCAACGTCCCCGTGGTGGTCGGCCGCGACATCGACTGGGCCACCGCCGTCGCCGCCCAGCCCGTCGAATGCGAACCCGAGGAAATGGGCGCCGAGGACCCGCTGTTCATCCTCTACACCTCGGGCTCGACCGGCAAGCCCAAGGGCGTGCTGCACACCACCGGCGGCTACGCGGTGTGGATCGGCATGACCCACGAATACACCTTCGACTACCGCCCGCACCCCGACGGCACGATGCCGGTCTACTGGTGCGCGGCCGACATCGGCTGGGTCACCGGGCACAGCTACGTGGTCTACGGCCCGCTGCTCAACGGCGCGGTCACGCTGATGTTCGAAGGCGTGCCCAACTGGCCCGACTTCAGCCGCTTCTGGCAGGTGGTCGACAAGCACCAGGTCGAGATCTTCTACGCCGCCCCGACCGCGCTGCGCGCGCTGATGCGCGAGGGCGACGAGTGGGTCAACCGGACCAGCCGCGCGAGCCTGCGCCTGCTCGGCTCGGTCGGCGAGCCGATCAACCCCGAGGCGTGGGAGTGGTACTGGAAGGTGGTCGGCGCCAGCCGCTGCCCGATCGTCGACACCTGGTGGCAGACCGAGACCGGCGGCCACATGATCACCCCCCTGCCCGGCGCGACCGACTTGAAGCCCGGCAGCGCGAGCAAGCCGATGTTCGGCGTCCAGCCGCAGATCGTCGACGGCGACGGCAAGGTCCTCGAAGGCGCGTGCGAGGGCGCGCTGGTGATCGCCGACAGCTGGCCCGGGCAGATGCGCACGGTCTACGGCGACCACGCGCGGTTCTTCCAGACCTACTTCAGCACCTTCCCCGGCAAGTACTTCACCGGGGATGGATGCCGCCGCGACGCCGACGGCTACTACTGGATCACCGGGCGGATCGACGACGTGATCAACGTCTCGGGCCACCGCATGGGCACCGCCGAGATCGAGAGCGCGCTCGTGCTGCACCACCAGGTGGCCGAGGCCGCGGTGGTCGGCATGCCGCACGACATCAAGGGGCAGGGAATCTACGCTTACGTGACCTGCGTGGCCGGGGCGGCGTGCGACGAGGATTTGCGGCGCGAGCTGGTGGCGTGGGTGAGGAAGGAGATCGGGCCGATCGCGACGCCCGACGTGGTCCAGTTCGCGCCGGCGCTGCCGAAGACGCGGTCGGGCAAGATCATGCGGCGGATTTTGCGCAAGATCGCGGAGAATGACGTGGGGAATTTGGGGGATACCAGCACGCTGGCGGATCCGGGGGTGGTAGAGGACTTGCTGTCTAATCGACCCCCGGGCTGACGATGCAACTGCATCGGCGCGAGGTTCGCTACTGCTTCTCAGGCTCCTGATAAATCCAGTTCGCAGAGGCCTCGGATTGGCCGGAATAATCTATGCTGTCGGGAATAGGCTGCGGGAATGGCTGGCCCCCAGTCGGCACGATGTGACTTTGGGCAGCTTCAGAAACCCCATAAAGTCGGCGCGTGCTATCAAGGACAAAGTGCGATGACTGGCAAGTCATATAAGCTGGAGCCGCCACTCCCGGACATGATCCCGGGACATAGAACGTCCAATCCTTGATCTTTCCCTCAGCAAACGTGAATGATCCCCGTCCGATAGTTCCAAATGGACCACTTCCGGAATAGACGAACGATTGAGGTGCGTAGGCAGAAGAGTATGCCTTAACGTCGTAACCGCCAAGATACTCCGGGAAGGCACGCAAATCCACGATCCCACTGTACCCTGGGCCGATGCCGCGGATGGTCACCGCCGCAGAAATCCGGCCCGAGGTGAACCGGTCGCCGGCATCCCACACGCGAGTGAAGTTCGTGCCCTCATACAAGTATGTGCGATTGCAGTTCGGCGTTTGCGCGCTGTCCATTGCTGCCGTGATCAGGTTCAGGATCGGTCGGCTCGTTGCGCTCCCGCCGCGTAAATACGTCGTGCGAATTCCATGTCCTAGTCCGTCGGCTGAGCTGAAATCGACGTCATGCGTTTTGTCGAGTCCAATATTATAGCCACGAATTAAGAGATCCATGGACGACAGGACATAACTTCCGCGCAACTCCTTGGTTGGTGGCGCTATGTGCACCACGGCGAGGCTCTTCTCGCCGATTTCCTTGACGATGTCGTCGTAAAGACGCGTCGCAAAAAAATTCCCTTCGGAATAACCCACTATAATTGGAATTCGCCCGTAAACGGTCTCGCGATAGGCTTGCAGCCGGTTGGTGATGGCATCTGCGTCCGCTTGGCGAGTTGCCAATCCACCCGTCGCCCTGACGATCAAGGACGCAAGCCCCGTTCCAACATTGTCGATCTGCGTGACCAACGCGGGCGAGGACCGTGTCCGGAGGCGCGCAAGCGGCGCCGAATCCCCCTCGGCGAGGCGAGCCAAGTCGTCATACCTGGTTGAGAAAAAGTCCGTGCTCTGCGTGTCCCGGATCGATAGGCCTACGGTCTCGACCACGTCGAGGAGTCCAAGAGACCATCCGCTGGTTCGGTTGGTAAGCTCCCTGAAGACCACCTTTCGACCGTTGTAGGTGGGGCCAACCATAAACTCCAGTGCCTGCCGCTCCTGAATCATTTCCCAATGGGTTGTTCGAATGCCGCCCACATAGAGGATGGCGTAGTCGTTGGTGCGGCAGGCGTTCTGGTTGACCGTCTGCGAGTTCGCCACAGGTGAAAACGTCAGTCCAATGCCAAGCATCAACATCGAGATGACTGCGCCACACCACCGGCGATTCAGCATGTCTTCGCCTCCGGCTGCGTTACGGAAAATTGGCTGAGGCTTGCGTCGAAATCGAGATATCGTCGGAAACGATCCTTCGTATTGAAAGTGTAATGCAATAGACTGTGCTGAAGATCGGCGACGGAGAGATCGGTGGCGGCTGTGTCATTGCACATCACCGCGTTGAAGTACGCGGCATTCAAAGAGCTCAGGTTTGCGGTGCTAGTCAGGTCGACAGTCGCCACCTGCTGCAGCGTACGGGCTTGAGCCTCAAGATATGACTTGGCCGTGCCGGCGATCGAGAGCGTCCCCAACCACGCATCGATGTCATCCCTGATCCCATTGGCGTTGGTGTCGGGACCCTTCAGATCGCTCGACCGGTCCCATCGAACGGGATCCGTGGCGGCGCCCGCCTGTTCGAAAGTCGCGGCGAGCATAGGTGGCTCGTTACCGCCGGCTTGGTTCCCCTCGACGGAATCGCTGCTGTCACTCTGGCTGCATGCCCCCACGATAAGGAGCCACGGCATCAAGGCGGCTAGCTTGCCGTGCACTAAATCCCCCCTTGCGGCCAAATCGAAGAAAGACACACCCGAATCGATCCCCGCAACTCGAAGATATTCACCGGGGCTGAGATTGCCAGTCAGAATTGATACCGATTGCGCTGACAGCGCGCTGATCGGTTCCGAATTTCGGCAACATAATACTAAGGATCACAGTGGCAGAGTGAAGTGCACCCCTCATGTGAGACACGACGAAGGGTGACAGCGCGCCCAATTCTCGCGCACAGCCCGTCCCATAGCCCCGCCTCAATCCCGGCCTCGCTCATTCGAAGACATATTCCTGCGGGCAAATGATCCCCGACGAAACCACGAGATTGGTCCAGCGATAGTTGAGATACGCCCCCGAATAGTGGTCGTCGTTCGAGAAGTCGACGTCGCCGCGATAGACGCCGGTCGGGATCGGATTGGTGGTTTCCTTCTGCACCAGCATGAACTGGTACATCAGGTCCCACAGCATCCACACGCGCGTTCCCGAGGCCGGCGCGGCGACGGTGTATTCGTTGGTGGCCGAGAGCTGATCGTAGATCGTGACGGTATGGCCAATGAGCTCGCTGAGCTGTTCGCTCAACCCGGGTTTGGTGAAGCGCATTTGCGCCATGATCGATTGCGAATCGGCCGCCGAGATGCCGTGCGCATAGGTCCAGCTCCTGCTGAACGTCGTCCTTGGCGTGAGGTGCGAGAACGTGCCCGGCACCAGCTTCCAGAACTTGCGCAGCAGGAAATGGATCTCGGTGGGCTCGCAGCCCCGCCACCAGTTGTTGAGCCGCGGCGCGCCCTGCCCCATCGGGACATCGAGGACGCTGTCCTGATAGTCCGCGTTGTCGGCATCCGCGATCATCAACATCCTGTGGTTCCCGCGCGCGACGTCGACCGGGGTCGTTTGCGTCGGCGGAGACCAGCTCACACTTTCGATTTTCGGAAAATCCGGAAGGGCATCGGACATGGATCCGCTCCTGCGAGGTCGGTGACCAGGTGCGAACCCGCGCGGATGCTGCGACAGCAAGGGGCGCGGGCAACAACAATTCCGGCGACAGGATGCCTGATTCTCGGAACACGGCGCCGTCAGCTGCTATCCCTCCGTCGGAAACACCACGTCCGCATAATCCATCGCCCCGTGCAGCACGTGCAGCACGGTGACGCCGTCCAACTCCACCCGATAGAACACCAGGTAGTTGCCATGCACGCGGTGGCGCACGCCGCGGTCAGCGTAGCGCGGGACGAGCGGGAAGCGCTCGGGGAACTCGGCGAGGCCGAGGCAGGCGGCACGCAGCTCCTGCACGAAAGTCAGGGCGCGGGGCGGATTGTCGCGCGCGATCGTGTCGGCGATCCGCTCGAGGTCGGCTTCGGCCTCGGCGGTCAGCCGGACCTTCATCCCGCGGAGCGGTACTTGGCTTCGAGCCGGTCGAACACCTCGGCAGCCGGCGTGGTGCGGCCGGCTTCGGCGTCGGCGAGGCCGCGGGCGAGCGCGGCGTCGAGCGCGGCTAGGCGGGCCTCGCGCTCCTGCACCAGGCGGACGCCTTCGCGCAGGACCTCGCTCTTGGAGTTGTAGCGGCCCGAGGAGACGAGCTGCGCGACGAAAGTTTCGAGCGTGCGGCCGAGGTCGGCGCTGATCATGGACCGGTCTCCTTCCAAGTAAGGAATAGGCCGTCCCATAACAGTTATCAACGTCAAGGCTCCTGAACCGTCGTCTCCGGAACTGCCCCCGCCGCGCGGGATTATCCTGTGTGAGGATGATCCCGGGAGACCCGCCATGAGAAAAACGATCGCCGTTGCCGCCTTGCTTGCGCTCGCAGCCTGCAACGATGCCGGTTCCGATGCCGACATCGCCGACGCCACCCCAACGGCCGATGCGAGCGACAACTCCGCCGTGCTCGAAGGCGAAGCGCCGGGGTTCGAGGCCGTCGCCCCGGGTACCTATCAGGTCACGCGCGCCGGCGGCGAGGTCGACTTCATCGAGATCCACCCGGGCCTGACCTTCTCGCGCGTCGCCGCCGACGGCACCGCCACCGGCGGATCGATCTTCATGAAGGGCGGCAAAACCTGCTTCGTCGTCGAGGGCCAGGAGCAGGAGACCTGCTTCACCGACGGTCCGCCACAGCCCGACGGCTCGATGCAGACGACCTCGGCCGAGGGCAATGTATCGACGGTGCGCCCGGTCGAGGGCAACCTTGAGGACCACGTCGAAACCCAACAGTAGCAGCGCAGACACTGCAGTGGCGAGCAAAGACAGGACTCGCTCGAGACCCGGCCATGCTGCACAGTGCGGCGGTGGCGAGCGACCGGAAAACCGTCGACTTCATCGTCGAACAGTGCGCCGGGGCGGGCGACGTCTCGGCGCGGGCGATGTTCGGCGAGTACGGCGTCTATTGCGACGGCAAGATGGTCGCGATCATCGGCGACGACCGGTTGTTCGTCAAACCGACTCCCGGCGGGCGGGCCTTTGCCGACGGGGCCGATGAGGCATCGCCTTATCCGGGCGCGAAGCCTTGTCTGCTGATCGATGCGGAGCGGTGGGACGACAGCGATTGGCTGACCGAACTGATCCGCATCACCAGCCTCGAGCTGCCGCTTCCCAAGCCGAAGAAAGCGAAACGCTCCTGAGCGGCCGCTGTCGCCGAAAGGCGCCAAAATCAGCACCTGGCTGACCCCGCAGAAAAACAACTTTCCTACAGCACCTCAAATAGCGTTTATCCTGCCGGATGACGCCCGACTCGCCTCCCTCGTTCACCCTGATCGCTGAGCTTGCCAAAGGGTCGAAGGGTCGCCGCGCCTGCCGCGGGCGGCGCTTGTCCGCCTCCTTCCCGGTCCCGACAACGGGTGGCCCGGATGGTGGCGGCGCCCCGAACCGCGCCGCACCGCAGAAGCCATGGCCAGTGCGAACATTGGGACCATTCGCGCGAGGGCGCGGCGTCCTGGCCTCGGGCGCGATCGCGGGGAAACACCGGAGCGCCTTGACATTTCCCGCCTGCTCCGGCGCTTGTCGTGACCGGACTATGACTTGGGAGAGGCCATGACGGGCGCCCTTCGCCGCGCGAAGTCCGCCGGCCCGCGCGTGTTGCTCGGCCTGGCGCTGGCCGTGCTGCTCGGCAGTTGCGGCGGCGGCGGCTCGTCTTCGGGCGGGGGCGGCGGAGGCGGCGGGGGCAGCGTCCCGACGGCGCCGGGCGCGCCGGCGATCGGGGCGGGGGCGGTGGCCGACGGTACCCTCTCGGTCAGCTTCGCGCCCGTCGCGGGCAGCAGCGTCACGTATACCGCAAGCTGCGTCTCGGGCATCGACACGCGCACCGCGAGCAACGCCGGCAGCCCGGTGCAGGTGACGGGCCTCGCCAACGGGGTGCCGTGGTCGTGCACGGTCCGCGCGGCGAACGCCTCCGGCACGAGCGCCCCCTCGGCGCCGGTCGTGGCGACGCCCTCGCCCGTACTGACGGCTGCGGCCGCCTTGCCGGTCCTGTCGATCACCACCGACAACGGACAGGAAGTGACCTCCAAGGACGACTACGTCACCGCCAGCTATCGCATCACCGGCACCGACGGCGCGGTGCAGGCCAATGGCACCACCGAGATCCGCGGCCGCGGCAACTCGACCTGGACGTATCCCAAGAAGCCCTACCGGCTGAAGCTGACCAGCAGCACCGCGCTGCTCGGGATGCCCGCCAACCGGCACTGGGTCCTGCTGGCCAACTATGTCGACAAGACGCTGGTCCGCACCGAAGCGGCGTTCGACCTGAGCGAGAAGCTCGGCCTCGCGTGGACTCCGCGCGCGGTGCCCGTGGTGGTGGAGCTGAACGGCGATTATCGCGGCATCTACCAGCTCGTCGAGCATGTCCGGATCGGCAGCGACCGCATCGCCATCCCCGAGCTCAAGGCCGGCGACACCGCGCCCGACAGGATCAGCGGCGGCTACCTGATCGAGATCGACTGGCGCAAGGGCGAGGCCTATTGCCCGCAATCCGCGCGCTCCGGCGCGGTGTTCTGCTTCGCCAGCCCCGAGACGCTGCTCGAGCCGGCCTGGGCGCCGCACAAGGCCTATATCGACGGCTACCTCGCCGACACCGAGGCCGCGCTGTTCGGCAGCCAGTTCGCCAGCCCGACGCTGGGTTACGCCGCCTTCATCGACGTGCAGTCGGCGGTCGACTGGTACCTGGTCAACGAGTTCTTCAAGAACGTCGACTCGAACTTCACCGGCAGCGTGTTCCTCTACAAGCCGCGCGGCGGGAAGCTGTTCTTCGGCCCGGTGTGGGACTTCGACCTGGCGATCGGCAACGCCGACTTCTTCGGCGCGCCCGACCCGACCGGATGGCGCACCCGCACCGCCCCCTGGTTCACCCGCCTGTTCGAGGACCCGGCGTTCGCCGCAAGGGTGCGCGAGCGCTGGAACCAGCTGCGGGCGAACGGGACGATCAACAGCGTGTTCGCGACGATCGACCGGCGCGCGGCGTTCTACAGCCAGGTCCAGGTGCGCAACTTCCAGCGCTGGCCTATTCTCAACTCGACCATTCCGCTGATCCGCCCGTCCTCGGGCCCGTACGACGTCCAGGTGGCGACGGTGAAGACCTGGCTGCTGCAGCGGCGCGACTGGATGGACACCCAGTTCCGCTGACACGCGGCCGGCCGGCCGTGCTTCGCAAGGGATGACGAGGCGGCAGAGCGGCGATACAAGCTCGGCCGCGCGCGCCCACCGGGGGAGACCAGTCTTGCGATTCGTCCTTGCTCTGTGCCTGATCGTTTCGTCCGCGACGCTGGCGGTGCAGCCGGCGCAGGCGCAGACCGCGTGCGACCGCGAGTGCCTGCGCGGCAAGGTGACCGAGGTGCTTCACGCGCTCGTCCAGCACGACGCGAGCAAGCTGGCGGTCGCGAGCAACTTGCGCGTGACCGAGGACGGGGTCGAGAAGCCGCTGGCGCAAGTCGGCCTCGTGCGCACGGTGACCCGGCTGCGCGGCTATCGGCAGGACGTGATCGACGAGCGCGCGGGCGTGGCGGTCGCCGGCGCGATGGTCGAGGAAGCGGGCGCACCGGTGATCCTCGCGGTGCGGGTCAAGGTCGACGGCGAGGCCAGGCTCAGCGAGATCGAGCTGGTGGCGACGCGCAGCCGGGCGGACGGGCTGCTGTTCAACATCGACGGCTTGAGCGGGGCGCCTGCGCTGGCGATGAACCTGACGCCGCGGCCCGACCAGCTCGAGCTCGCTGAGCCTGGCCTCGCCGTCGACCTTGACCCGCACCGCGAGG
>DATDLP010000165.1:0-2396 GCA_036519255.1 Croceibacterium sp. | reverse complement strand
GGGCTTGGCGGCGGCCCCCGAACCGTTCACCATATGAGTGACCTCCTGATGTCAGGCCGCGGCCGCTCCATTCAGCCGCTTCTTGCCTGCTCAGGAGGTCATTTTCGTGCCGACGACGGACGGATCAGGATCAGCCGCTCGGTGGATCGAGGCTTAGCTCGCTTAGGAGAGCTGCTCGACGACGCCGCGATCGCCCGATTCCCAGGCGGCGTAGACGTCGCGGACGACCTTCAGGCCGTCAGTGGCGGTCACGTTCTGCCCCTTTCACCGGTGAACCGGTACCTGGTCTGGGCGTGCGGTTC
The DNA here is from genome assembly GCA_036519255.1 of Croceibacterium sp. GTDB lineage: Bacteria > Pseudomonadota > Alphaproteobacteria > Sphingomonadales > Sphingomonadaceae > Croceibacterium_A. Next base: position 2,094 of record DATDLP010000165.1, on the reverse strand, counting down.
CTTGGCGAAGGCCAACACCTTGGCCGGTTCAATCCGGAACACGGCGGCGGCATCTTCGCCCGCGCCGAAAACGCCATCACCGACGTCGAAATGCCATGCGCTGCCGTACTTCGACTCGTAGGCGTCGGCCAGTCGCTGCAAGGCGTCACGGTCGACGACTCGGACCGCGTGCCCCTCGACGACGATGTCGAGGCCCCGAGCCCACGTGTTGTTGCCGGTCGTCAGCGCTACCTGTCCCCGGTGTTCGAGGTTGCGGGCCTTCTGCTCGCGGAGCCCGGTGCAGAAATGCACGACTCCGTCCTCCGCCACGCCGATCAGCGGGGTCACATGCGGCCGACCGTCGGCCCGGACAGTCGTGAGCCAGTACAGCTCCGCGTGTTCGAGCACATGCTTGGCGGCAGACCAAGGAGTCGGGCCGGCCTCGGGAGCGCTGAACCGACCGTCGATCTCAGCGGTCGGATCGGACTTCATGGTCACGGACCTCCTCGATTCGAATCGGTGCCTCTAACGACCCCGAAACCGGCGACAACTCATCGGTCCGCTATTGCGCGCGACCCGAGGCGTCCAGCCGGCGCTGAGGCTTGGCCAGGGCGAGGTAAGCCACCCCAACGGCTGCGATGAGCGCGAGCACGAGCGGCGCCGCCCAGACCTGATAGACCGGCGCGCCGAGCGGGGCGAGCGACTCTCGCGGCCACGCGATGTTCACCGTCTCGAAGGCGAGCCAGAGGACGGCCAGCGCGTTGATCACCACGCCCATACGCCCCAGCTGTACGCGGCCGGCCGGCTTCCATGTCCCGCGCAAGCGGGCGATCAGCGCCGCGAGCGCGATCAGCAGGAAGGCGACGTAGATCCCCGCCGTCCCGAACGTGATGAAGCTGCCGACCGCGGCCGAGTGCAGGCCGAGTAGCAATCCCAGGCAGGCGATCACCGCCGTGACCACGATCGCGCCGATCGGCACCCTGCGCCGGTCGACCTTGCGCAGGAAGCCCGATCCCGGTAGCGCGCCGTCGCGCGCGACCGAATACATGGTTCGCGCGGTCAGGGCCTGAGCGGCCATGCCGCAGGCCAGGAAGGCGATCAGGACGACCGCGGCGAACGGCTTCGACGACCACGATCCGAACGAGGTGACTACCGCGGTGGTCACCGGATCGAGATCCTCCCCCGCCACCACCGAAGCCGGGTCGGGGTGCGCGAGGGTGGCGGCCACCGCGTTCAGGATGACCAGCGTGCCGACGCTCAGCAGGGCGATCCAGATCGCCCGCGGGACGTGGTGGGCCGCGTTGCGCGTCTCCTCGGCGGCGCTGACGCACGCGTCGAAGCCGATGAAGACCCAGCCTCCCACCGCGAGCGCGGCCAGCAGGCCGGCGCCGACCGAGCCCCCGGAAAGTGCCTCCGCCCCGAGCGTGTCGGTGAGGATCGACACATCCTGCTCGCGAAAGACGAACAGCAGGGCGAGCCCGATCCCGATCGAGGCGACGATCTCGGCGGCGATCCCGGCCTTGACCACCCGGCTGAGGACGCCTATTCCGATCGCTCCCGCGCCGGCGCACACGAGCACGAGGACCATCCCGGTCACGACGATCGTGTCGGCCGTGGCCTCGATTCCGGTCAGGGTCAGGGCCCAGGGGGCCCCGAGGTAGGCGATCGTCGTGTTCGCCACCGCATAGGCGCAGATCGCGACCCAGCCGGTGAACCAGCCGTATGAGCCGCCGATCAGGCGGCGGGTCCACTGGTAGGCACCGCCCGCGATCGGGAACTCCGAGGCCAGCTCCGCGTACACGGCGAGCAGCAGGCACTGGCCGGCGAGCGCGACCGGCAGCACCCACAGCCACGCGGGGCCGGCGACGAGCGTTCCGACGAGCACCACCGCGTACAGCCCGACCACCGGCGCTGCACACCGCTCGCGCCACCGCGGGCGACGCGGTGCGGGATGCGATCGCGCTCGTGCGCTCTGGCGACGTGCGCCTTCTCGGCGCGGTGGCCTGGTGGGCGTTCGACGCGGCCGTGCTGTGGGCTGCAGGCGCTGGGCGCGCCTCCGTCGCTTGCCGTGATGGTGCTCGCCTACTTCGTCGGGCAGATCGCCAACTCGATCCC
>DATDLP010000164.1:0-7065 GCA_036519255.1 Croceibacterium sp. | reverse complement strand
CGGGATCGTCTACATCGACGAGATCGACAAGATCACGCGCAAGGCGGAGAATCCTTCGATCACGCGCGACGTTAGCGGTGAAGGCGTGCAGCAGGCGCTGCTCAAGCTGATGGAAGGCACCACCGCCTCCGTCCCGCCGCAGGGCGGCCGCAAGCATCCGCAGCAGGAGTTCCTCCAGGTCGACACGACCAACATCCTGTTCATCTGCGGCGGCGCGTTCGCGGGCCTCGAGAAAATCATCGGCGACCGGCTGCAGAAGCGCTCGATCGGCTTCGGCGCCAACATCGCCGATCCCGAGAAGGCCCGCGTCGGCGAGATGCTCGAGAAGTGCGAGCCGGAGGACCTGCTCAAGTTCGGCCTGATCCCCGAGTTCGTCGGCCGCCTGCCGGTGATCGCCACGCTGCACGATCTCGACGTGCCGGCGCTGGTGCAGATCCTCAAGGAGCCGAAGAACGCGCTGGTCAAGCAGTACCACAAGCTGTTCGAACTCGAGGACGTCGAGCTGACCTTCACCGACGACGCGCTCGAAGCGATCGCCAAGAAGGCGATCAAGCGCAAGACCGGCGCGCGCGGATTGCGCTCGATCGTCGAGGCGATCCTGCTCGACACGATGTTCGACCTGCCGAGCATGAACGGGGTGACCGAAGTCGTGGTCGACAAGGATGTGGTCGACGGCCGCAAGGAACCGGTCCGCGTGGTTTCCGGCAACGGCAAGAAGAAGGAAGCGGCGGCTTAAGCGAGCCGCCGCCTTCGGCGATGGCCGACCGTCATTTTCTGTTCGTCTGCAGCCAAAACCGGCTGCGGAGCCCCACTGCGGAGCAGATTTTTGCTGACTGGCCCGGGCTATCGGTGTCGTCGGCCGGCACCAACCACGATGCCGAAAATCCGCTGACCGACGAACTGATCGAGTGGGCCGACTCGATTTTCGTCATGGAGCGCCCTCATCTCAACAAGGTGCGCTCGAAGTTTCGCCGCGCGCTCGGGCCGCGACGGATCGTCTGTCTGGGAATTCCTGACGACTACGACTTCATGGATCCGGAGCTGGTGGGTCTGCTGACGGCAAGGATGCAGCGCCACCTGCCTGAACGCCCGGTCGACTGATCGCGGCGGCTCAGGCCGCTTCGCGTGCGAGCAACTGGGACACCGTTACCGCGCGATAGTCGCGCTGTCGCAGGCCTTCGAGCACCAACGGCAGCGCCGCGCGCGCGGGCGCGTTCGCGCGGTACATCGGGTGGATCAGGATGATGGAGCCTGGCCTGACCCGGCCGAGAATGTCGTCGGCGAACGCGCGCGGATCGGTGAAGTACTCCGGCTGGTCCTCGACGTCCCACATCACCGTTCGGAGCCCGGCACGCTCGACCTCGAGTGGCAGACCGACCAGCCGGCGGCCGAACGGCGGGCGGAAGTACACCGGCTCCTGCCCCGAGACCCGCAAGAGCTCGCTCGTGCGCGCGATCTCCTCTGCGTAGAACGCCTGCGGCCGGCCGATGTTGCGGACGTGCGAGAAGCTGTGATTGCCCAGCTCGTGACCCGCGGCGAGCAGCCGCTCGGCCTGGCCTGGTGAGCGTTCCATGTGCATGCCGATCAGGAAGAACGTCGCCTTCGCCCCGTACCGGTCGAGGATCGGGAGCACCGAGTCTACGCCTTCCTGCGTCGGCCCGTCGTCGAAGGTGAGCGCGACGATCTTCTCGCTGGTGTCGACCCGGCATGTCACCTCGCCGACGAGCTGGAAGCAGCGTGCCTTGGTCAGCCGGTTCGCCCCGAGTGCTAGCGGATAGAGCGAGGCCAGCGCCACAACCGCGATTGCGAATACCCTGAGCGAGCGGCGCATCGGCGGCGTCTCAGCCCTCTCCCGCCTCGCGGCGCGCCACCAGCGACATCAGACGCTCGAGCTTCTCGGGAGCCAGCACTTTCGCGAAATCGTAGTACCGCTCGAAGGCGGGAATGCCCTCCGGCACCGCAACCCACGGCATCTTCGATTCAAGGAAGATCACCACATCGGGGGTTACCGAACCCGGATCGTCTAACGTGCCCGCGCGCACGCCGTAGCTCAGCCGCCCGAGCCGTCCGTAGAAGCTCCACAGCGCCGTCCCGCAGGCCTTGCAGCGACAGATGGTGTGCGACCGCCCGCTGCCACCCTTGAGCTCGTGCTCGCTCAGCGCGCCCTGCAGCACCGCAACCCGATCGCCTTCGAAGAACGCGTTCACCACCGAGGTCGAGCCGGTCTGCTGCTGGCACAGCCGGCAATGGCAGTTGTGCACCATGATCGGCTCGTCCGCGATCCGGTAGCGCACATGCCCGCACCCGCAGCCGCCCTCGCGCACCGTGTCAGTCATGACTGTGTCCTTCGGCCCCGTGTGCCGCGTGCAGCCCGCAATCGTGCTCGTCGCCGGTCTCCACTTGCACGGTCGCATGGCCGATGTGGAAGCGGTGCTCGAGTTCGTGCGCGACCTCGCGAAGGAATGCGCTTCCGGGATAGCCCTGCGGCATCACCAGATGCGCGGTGAGCGCGGTCTCGGTCGTGCTCATCGGCCAGATGTGCAGGTCGTGCACCGCGGCGACGCCGCGCAGCCCCGCCAGGTAGCCCTGCACCGCGTTCTCGTCGATTGCGTCGGGCACCGCCTGCAGGCCCATCCTGACGCTGTCCTTGAGCAGACCCCAGGTGCCCCAGCCGATGATCAGCACGATTACGAGGCTGGTCAGCGGGTCGATCCACAGCGCACCTGTCATCAGCACCGCCACGCCGGCGAGCACCACGCCGACCGACACGAGCGCGTCGGCTGCCATGTGCATGAACGCGCCGCGGATGTTGATGTCGTGCTTGCGCCCGCCGGCGAACAGCAGCGCGGTGGCGCCGTTGACCACGATGCCGACCCCTGCGACGGCGATCATCGTCATGCCCTCGACCGGTGCCGGGTTGAACAGGCGGTCGACTGTCTCGAACAGGATCGCCCCTAGCGCCACCAGCAGCAGCCCGGCATTCGCCAGCGCGGCGAGGATCGAGCTCGACTTGTAGCCGTAGGTGTAGCGTGGGCTGGCCGGTTGCGCGGTCATGTAGGCCGCGCCCCACGCGATCAGCAGGCTGAGCACGTCGGACAGGTTGTGCCCGGCGTCGGCGACCAGCGCCATCGAACCCGACCACAAGCCGAATCCGGCTTCGATCAGCACGAACGCCGAATTGAGCACGATGCCGATGGCGAACGCCCGGCCATAATCGGCCGGTGCGTGCGAATGGCCGTGCCCGTGGCCGTGCCCATGCTCGTGATTGTGCGAGTGCCCTGCCCCCATCGGCTTAGTCGTAAACGCAGGAATCGAGGCCGTCACGCCTGACGACGCCGATGCGGGCCTGGATGGTGTTGCCGTAGCGGCGGGTGAAGCCGCCCGGGCTCACCACGGCGCGCTCCTTGGGCAGCGGCAGCGCGGCAGCCATGCGCGCCGCCTCCGAGGGGCTGAGTTTGGCCGCGGAGTGGCGGAAATAGCGCTGCGCGCCGGCCTCTATGCCGTAAGTGCCGATCCCGGTTTCGGCGACGTTGAGGTAGACTTCCATGATCCGCCGCTTGCCCCACACGGTCTCGATCAGCAGCGTGAACCAGGCCTCGAGTCCTTTGCGAAAATACCCGCCGCCTTGCCACAGGAACACGTTCTTGGCGGTCTGCTGGCTGATCGTCGAGCCGCCGCGGATGCGCCCGCCGCGCGCGTTGCGCTCGATCGCCTTCTCGATCGCCTCGCGGTCGAAGCCGTTGTGCTCGCAGAACTTGCCGTCCTCGCCGGCGATCACCGCGCGGACCATGTTGCGATCGATGCTGCCGAGCGATTCCCAGTCCTTGGTGATGCCGTTGCCGTCCAGCACCATCGTCGCGGTCACCGGCACGGGGACGAAGCGGAAGAGGACCACGAGCACTACGCTCAGGCCCACGAACCAGACCAGCCCCCAGACGAGGTAGCGGAGCACACGCAGCATCGCGGATGCCTCTAACGAGGATGATGGGCTATGAAAATCCTCCCCGTGACGAGTGCGTCACGGGGAGGAGAGAGCCGTCGCAACAAGCGACGGCGGGGGGTTTCAAGCCGCCTGCAGCAGCCGCTCGCCGGCAATGCGCTGCATCGCCTTCTGCAGCTTCTCGAATGCGCGCACCTCGATCTGGCGGATGCGCTCGCGGCTGACGTCGTATTGCTGGCTCAGCTCCTCGAGCGTCTGCGGGTCGTCGGTCAGGCGGCGCTCGGTGAGGATGTGCCGCTCGCGCTCGTTGAGGCTGTCCATCGCTTCGGTCAGCATCGCGTGGCGCACCGTCGCTTCTTCGGCGTCGGCCACGGTCTCGTCCTGCAGCGGGCGGTCGTCGGTCAGCCAGTCCTGCCACTGGCCGGCGCCTTCCTCGTCGCCCCGCAGGCTGACGTTGAGCGACGCGTCGCCGCCCATCATCATGCGCCGGTTCATGTTGATCACTTCCTGCTCGGGCACGCCGAGGTCGGTGGCGATCTTGGCGACGTCGTCCGGATGCAGGTCGCTGTCCTCGTAAGCCTCGAGGTTCTTCTTCATCCGCCGCAGGTTGAAGAACAGCTTCTTCTGCGCCGCGGTGGTGCCCATCTTGACCAGGCTCCAGGTGCGCAGGATGTATTCCTGGATCGAGGCCTTGATCCACCACATCGCGTAAGTCGCGAGGCGGAAGCCCCTGTCCGGCTCGAACTTCTTGACGCCCTGCATCAAGCCGACGTTACCCTCGGAAATGAGGTCGCTCACCGGCAGGCCATAGCCGCGATAGCCCATGGCGATCTTCGACACGAGCCGCAGATGGCTGGTGACGAGCTGGGCCGCCGCTTCGGGGTCCTCGTGCTCGGCGTAGCGCTTGGCGAGCATGTATTCCTGCTCGGCCGTGAGGATCGGGAATTTCTTGATCTCGGCCAGATAGCGGTTGAGGCTTTGCTCGCCGCCCAGCGCCGGAACGCTCGTTGACCGTTTCATATTGGTATTGCTCACGTTTTCCCTAGACCTTTCTTGTCGACTGACGGTTTTCGGACCCCATTCGGGCATCCGCAGGGCGCAGTCACTCTTCCCCTGTTATACACGACTAAAACACTTGTGGCGTGTAATTCATCGATCTGAATGAGCGGTTTCGTCGATCAGTTCCTTCATGTCGGGCGGCAGGTCGCTGGTGAAGCGCAGCTTGTCCGATGTCACCGGATGGACGAAGCCGAGCACCGCTGCGTGAAGCGCCTGACGGTTGAAACCGAGCCGCTGGAGGATCGGCCTCAGCGCGGACGTGGCGCGCCCATAGAGAGGATCACCCAGTAGCGCATGGCCGATTGACGCAAGGTGAACCCGCACCTGGTGCGTCCGCCCGGTCTCGAGCCGGCATTCGATCAGCGAGCAGCCATCCATTTTCTTTTGCAACGCATAATGCGTGACCGCGTGCTTGCCACGCGAGGAATCCTTGGGAAGCACAGCCATTTTCTTGCGGTTCGCGTCAGACCGCCCGATGCGGCCGCTGATCGTTCCTGTCGATGGCTGCGGGTGCCCGTTGCACACCGCGAGATAGGCGCGTTCGAGAGAGTGGTCGGCGAACTGGCGGGAAAGCCCCTCGTGAGCGACATCGCTCTTGGCGACCACCAGCAGCCCGGAGGTATCCTTATCAATCCTGTGCACGATCCCTGGGCGTGCAACGCCGCCGATACCCGAAAGGTTCCCGTTGCAGTGATGCAGCAGCGCGTTGACCAGAGTGCCGTCGAGATTTCCCGCGGCAGGGTGCACGACCATCCCGGCGGGCTTGTCGACCACGATCAGGTGCGCGTCCTCGTAAGCGATGACGAGCGGGATTTCCTCGGGTGCAGCCTTGGCCTCGGCCGGTGGCGGCAGCTCGATCGCGAAGCTCCCGCCGGCGGATTTGGCGGAAGCCTGCGACGCGGGCTTCCCGCCGACCGTCACCCGACCCTCGCCGATCAGCGCCTTGACTCGCTCACGCGACAGCCCGCTGGCCTCGGCCAGCGCCTTGTCGAGCCGCAGCCCCGCATCGAGCACGCCGGTAATGACTTTGCCCTCCCCCATGATACGAAAGATGGGAAATGGGCCTGCGTGTCACAAGGGCGGCACTCGAGCGAATGCGCGCCGCGGCGAGCGAGTCCGCCCCCGAGGAATGCTGCGGGCTGCTTCTGGGTCACGACTGCGTCGAAGAGGCCAGGCAGGCGGCCAATTGCGCCCCCGATCCCCGTCGCCATTTCGAGATCGACCCGCAAGCGCTGATCGATGCGTACCGGGCCGCGCGCGCCGGAGGCCCGCAGGTGATCGGCTTTTTCCATTCGCACCCGGCGGGGCCGGCGGAGCCCTCGCCCACCGACCGGGCGCTCGCGGCGCATGACGGCAAGGTCTGGGCCATCCTCGGCAGGGACGGCGTGACGTTCTGGCGCGACGACGGAGACGGCTTCGCGCGGCTTCCCTACATCATCGCGGACGGCTAAGGCCCGCCGATGGCTTCACCTACCGACCTCGCCGCGCTGCTCTGCTCGCGCCTGTGCCACGACATGTTGAGCCCGGTCGGCGCGCTCAGCAACGGGCTCGAGCTGCTGGCCGACGAGAAGGATCCGGAGATGCGCAAGCGCTGCTTCGAGCTGCTCGAGCAGAGCGCCCGGATCAGCGCCGACAAGCTCAAGTTCTTCCGTCTCGCCTACGGCGCGGCGGGCGGCTTCGGCGACGAGGTTCCGGCCGAGGAGCCGCGCGAGCTCATCGCCGGTCTGATCGCCGCGAACGAGCGGATTACGCTGCAATGGGCGGTGGGCGATCCCACGTTGCCCAAACCGGCGGTCAAGGTCATGCTCAACCTCGCGTCGATCGCGATCGACGCGCTGATCCGCGGCGGCACGCGCGCGATCGGCGCCGAGCGGCGCGATGGCGCGACCGAGATCGCGGTGCGCGCCGCGGGCCCGCGAGTCGCGTTCGACGGCAACATCGGCAAGGCGCTCGAAGGCACCCTGCCGGAAAGCGAGCTGTCGGGCCGAACCGCACCGGCGCACATGATCCGGCTGCTGACCGAAGAGCTCGGCGGCGGCGTTCAATATGCCCTGAGCGGCGAGGCG
>DATDLP010000163.1:0-6292 GCA_036519255.1 Croceibacterium sp. | reverse complement strand
TGCTCGTCGAGCACAACCTGCGCTCGGTGACGCTGTCGCTCGACGACCTCTATCTGACCCAGGAAGAACGGCAGGCGATGGCGGAGCGGGAGCACCACCTGTTCGCGACGCGCGGCGTGCCGGGAACGCACGACGTCGCGCTGGGCGAGGCGATCCTCGACGACCTGCTCGCCGGACGCACGGCCGCGCTGCCGCGCTTCGACAAGGCGGCCGACGATCGCGTCGCCGTCCGCCGGTTGGTCGATCCGAAAATCGACGTGGTGCTGTTCGAGGGCTGGTGCGTAGGCGCGGCGCCCCAGCCCGCCGCAGCGTTGCGCGAACCGGCGAACGCGCTCGAGCGCGACGAGGACGGCAGCGGCGCGTGGCGCCGCGAGGTCAACCGCCGGCTCGCCACCGACTATGCCGAGCTGTTCGGGCGCATCGACCTGCTCGTCATGCTCGCGATCGGGGACTTCGCGTCGGTGCGCGCGAACCGCGCGCTGCAGGAGCAGAAGCTCGCCGCGCGTAACCCTGCAGGGACCGCGATCATGGACGGCGCCGCGCTCGACCGCTTCCTGATGCACTACGAGCGGTTGACGCGGTGGATGCTCGAAGAGCTGCCGGGACGGGCCGACGTGGTCATCCCGATCGGACTAGATCAGCGGCCGACAACGTTGTCCTAGACTAGGCAACACCCCTCCCGCTGGCTAGCAAGGGCACGAACGAGCGAGGGGATCGCACATGGGCATGGCCCGATATCTGAGCCCGCTGGGGCTCGCCGCCATGCTCGTGCTGGCCGCCTGCAACGCAGAGCCCGAGGCCGGCAGCGTCACCGAAGCACGCCTGCTCGCGGCCGAGGACAACGGGGACGACTGGCTCAGCCACGGCCGCACTTACGCCGAGCAGCGCTTCAGCCCGCTGACCGATGTCAACGACGGCAACGTCGACCAGCTCACTTTGGCCTGGGCGGTCGAGCTCGACACCAGTCGCGGGCAGGAAGCGACCCCTATCGTGGTCGACGGGGTGATGTACGTCTCGACCGCGTGGTCGAAGGTCATGGCGGTCAACGCAGCGACCGGCGAGGTGCTGTGGCGCTACGATCCGCAGCCGATCGGCGCCAAGGGCGCGCACGCCTGCTGCGACGTGGTCAACCGCGGCGTGGCCGTATGGGACGGCAAGGTCTTCGTCGGCACGATCGACGGGCGGCTGGTGGCGCTCGACGCGGCAACCGGCGAGGAGCTGTGGGACGTGGTCACGGTCGACCAGGCGAAACCCTACACGATCACCGGCGCGCCGCGGGTGGTGCGCGGCAAGGTGATCATCGGCAACAGCGGCGCCGAGCTCGGCGTGCGCGGCTATGTCAGCGCCTACGACGCCGAGAGCGGCGAGCTGGCGTGGCGCTTCTACACGGTCCCGGGCAACCCGGCCGACGGGCCCGACGGGGCGGCCTCGGACGAGGCGTTCGCGAAGTTCGCCGGCAAGAGCTGGAACGGCAACTGGTGGGAGATGGGCGGCGGCGGCACGGTATGGGATTCGATCGTCTACGATCCCGAGTTCGACCAGCTGCTGATCGGCGTCGGCAACGGCTCACCGTGGAACCACCGCGCCCGCTCGGCCGGCAAGGGCGACAACCTGTTCCTCAGCTCGATCCTCGCGCTCGATCCCGACACCGGGGCGTACAAGTGGCACTACCAGGTGAACCCCGGCGAGACCTGGGACTTCACCGCGACCCAGCAGATCACGCTGGCCGACCTGACGATCGACGGCCAGGTCCGCAAGGTCGCGATGCAGGCGCCGAAGAACGGCTTCTTCTACGTGATCGACCGCTCGAACGGGAAGCTGATCAGCGCCGAGGCCTATGCACCGCAGAGCTGGGCCGAGCGGATCGACCTCGCCACCGGCCGCCCGGTCGAGCGGCCCGAGGCGCGCTATGCCGACGCCCCGCATCTGACTTACCCGAGCGGGATCGGCGCGCATGCCTGGCAGCCGATGAGCTACTCGCCGCAGACCGGGCTGGTCTACATCCCGGCGATGCACGTGCCGCTCTCCTACGGCGACGACGTCAACTACACGCGCCGGATCGGGCGATGGAACACCGGCGTCAGCTTCCTCGCCCCGCCCGAAGGCTCGGTGCCCGGCGCCACCCCGCTCGCGCGGCGCGCGGCGCTGGCAGCGATGAACAAGGGCATGCTCGTCGCGTGGGATCCGGTCTTGCAGCAGGCGCGCTGGACGATCGAGCAGCCGTGGCCGTGGAACGGCGGCACGCTCGCGACCGCTGGCAACCTGCTGTTCCAGGGCGATCCCTACGGCGTGTTCCGCGCCCGCGCCGCCGACACCGGCAAGGAGCTGTGGTCGTTCGACTCCCAGCGCGGGATCATGGCCGGCCCGGTCACCTTCCGCGCCGGCGGCGAGCAATACGTCGCGGTGCTTGCCGGCTACGGCGGCTCGATGGGCATGGCCACCGCGAGCGAATGGATGCGCCGCCCGCCGCCCAACGGCGTGCTGTTGGCGTTCAAGATCGGCGGGAAAGGCACGCTCGCCAAGCTGCCGCCGGTCGAGCCGCGGCCGTTCGTGACCAGCGCCGAGCGCTTCACGCCGGCGCAGATCGCCGAGGGCGAGGCGCAGTACTTCGCATTCTGCACGATCTGCCACAATGGGCCGGTCAATCCGGACCTGCTGCGCTCGCCGGTAGCAACCAACAAGGAGGCGTGGCGATCGATCGTGCTCGACGGTGCGCTGGCAGACAATGGGATGATCGCCTTCAAGCCGTGGCTCAGCGTCGGACAGGTGGAAGCCGTGCGCGCTTACGTCCTGTCCGAAGCGCGCAAGCGAGGGCAGGCGCCGTGAAAGGCTCGCTGTCGTGACCACACTCGTGGTCGCCGGACACGCGGTGGAATTTGCTGATCGTCGCGAACTCGGTCAGGGAGGCCCGGAAACGTGCACGATGTGCATCGATGATAGACCCGTCGTCTCGCGCTTCAATTTGGGTTGGCAGCTCCGTTCCCTGCGGTTCCATCCGACCCCGCTGGAATTTGGCGGCGACATTCTGATTCCGCTCAGGCGGGGGACCCGGTTCTATCTGGTTCGCATCGATCCTCGCACACTTGCGATACGGCGCCTAAGCCGCGGGTTCAGCTTCATGCGTCTTCTGCGGATATCAGGTGCGGAGGTCGAATTCTCGACCGCCTCGGACGACCGCGAGATTCGCATACAGAGTCTTGTCCGATAGTGCGGACCCTGATCCAGGCTCGAATCAAACCGCGCGGGCCGCCGTAAATTAGTTCATTGGGTAAACCATTTGCGGCGCCGTCCAAGCTTGAGTAGCCTGCGAGCAAAGGATCTGAGAGGACTACGAATGCGCAAGATCATAGCCCTGCTGCTGGGCGTCGCCGCGCTCGTGCCGCCGGCGCAGGCCCAGACCGACGCGGTGCGGGTCGATCCGGCGGACTGGCCGCGCTACGCGCGCGACCTGCAGGGCACGCGCTGGTCGCCGCTCGACGAGATCAACGCCGGCAACGTCGAGAACCTCGACACTGCGTGGTCTTTCCGCCTGCGCCCCGAGGGCGGCGCGGCCGCGCTCGGCGGGACGGTGCCGATCGTGCTCGACGGGATCATGTACCTGCCGCTGGGCAATGCGGTGGTCGCGCTCGAGGCGCACACCGGCAAGGAAATCTGGCGCCACACGCTGGCCAGCGGCAACGTCCGCCGCGCGGTGTCGTACTGGCCCGGCGACGGCACGATCAAGCCGCGCATCTTCTATTCGACCGGCAGCGCGCTCGTTGCGCTCGATATGGCGACCGGACAGGTCGACACCACGTTCGGCGAAAACGGCTCGGCCCCGATCGAGGGCACGCCCTATTCCTATCCGCCGTCGGTCTACCGCAACGTGCTGCTGATCGGCGCCAACAACCAGGAGATGCCGCGCGGTCCCGCGGGCAACAGCCGCGCCTACGACGCGCGCACCGGCAAGAAGCTGTGGGAGTTCAACTCGGTCCCGCAGCCGGGCGAAGTCGGGCACGAGACCTGGCTGGGCGACAGCTGGCAGGACCGCTCGGGCACCAACATGTGGATCTGGTACACCACCGCCGATCCCGACACCGACACGCTGTACATGACGATCGGCAGCCCCTCGCCCAACTACTACGGCGGTGACCGACCCGGGGCCAACCTGTTCGGCAACTCGATCGTCGCGGTCGACGCCACGACCGGCAAGTACAAGTGGCACTTCCAGACGATCCACCACGACCTGTGGGACTGGGATCTGCCCGCGCCGCCGGTGCTGTTCGACGTGACCGTCGATGGCAACCGCATCCCGGCATTGGCCGAGACCGGCAAGCCGGGCCTGATGTACATCCTCAACCGCGAGACCGGCGAGCCGATCCACGGGGTCGAGGAGCGCCCGGTGGCGAGCGCCGACGTGCCCGGCGAGTGGTACAGCCCGACCCAGCCGTTCCCGGTCAAGCCCGAGCAGCTCAACCGCGGGGTGTGGACCCCGGAGGACGTGGTCACAGCGCAGGACACCACACCCGAGCATGTCGCCGCCTGCCGCGCGCTGCTCGCGTCCTATGGGGGCACGTTCTTCAATCAGGGCTCGTTCACCCCGTTCTTCCTGCATCGCGAAGGCGACCCGCCGCGCGCCTCGATCAACATGCCGCACAACGGCGGCTCGGTGTGGGGCGGCAGCGCGGCCGATCCGACGCGCGGGATCGTTTACGTCAACGTCAGCGAAGGCGGCAGCATCGGCTGGATCGAGGAGCGCAAGGAAGGCGGCGACTACGGCCGCGGCACGCAGGGCTCGAACCAGAAATACGACCGCGGCAGCCTGATCGGCCCCGGCGCCTATTCGGGCTTCATGGCCTCGTTCAAGAACGAGCAGGGCCAGACGCTGAACCTGCCGTGCTTCCGCCCGCCATGGGGCCGGCTGATGGCGGTTGACGCGAACAGCGGCGAGATCGTCTGGGCCAGCCGGCTCGGCATCACCGAGGGCCTGCCCGCGGGCAAGCAGGACACCGGCGCGAACAACGGCTCGGGCGGGCCGATCGCGACTGCCGGCGGGCTGGTTTTCATCGGCGCGACCGGCGACCGCTACTTCCGCGCGTTCGATGCGCGCAACGGCAGCATCCTGTGGGAGCAGCAGCTCGAGTACGCGCCGATGACCCTGCCGATCACCTATCGCGGCAGGGACGGAAAGCAGTATGTTGCGGTGGTCGCGGTCGGCTCGGGCCTCGGCGGCCCGCCGCCGCGCGGGGCGGACGGCCGGCCGCTCAACAACGAGGCGGTGATCGCCTTCGCGCTGCCCGAGTAAACGGAGAGGACAAATGGGACGCAACTTCACCATCCTGCTCGGCACGGTAGCGCTGGCGCTCGCCGGCACGGCCGCCGCGCAGCAGACGATCACCACTCCCGAAGGCGCGCAGATGAGCGTCGCCTCGGACCTCGCTTACAAGCCCGGCGAGTTGACCGAAGCGCAGCTAACCGCTTCGACGCGCGACCTGTTCTCGCAGGATTCGATGAACGTGTTCCGCCGCTTCCCGCGCGAGAAGACCGCGGAAATGGTCAAGTTCTACACGGAGGCGCTCGCGCTGCGCTCGTTGAGCCCGATCCAGCTGACCGCGAGCCAGCAGATGATCCTCACCGGCGTGGGCACGGGGCAGATCAAGCTTTCCGCGGGTCAGGGTCCCGGCCGCAAGTACGACCTCGAAGGCGGCTGGAACGGCGGCACCGGCATTCGCTTCTTCATGCTGAATTATCCCGATCCCGCGGTGGTCAGGCAGCGTTTCCGCGACGCCGGCTTTGCGGAGCCGCAGTTCGTCCAGCGCGACGACGGGTACCAGCAGGCGCTGGTGCAGGATCCCGCCGGGTTCGACATCATGATCCTGACCCGACCGGGACTGAAGGACCATTCGGACGACGGCGTGGGAGTGGGTATCGGGGTCAGCGATCTCGCCGCGAGCCGGGCGTTCTACCGCGACTTCGTCGGCCTCGACGAGCTGCCGCCGGTCGAAGCCAAGGTGCTCGGCACCACGCTCTATCCCTATCGCCACAAGGAAACGCGGCTGTTCCTCTACGAGCCCACAGGCGACCGTGTCGACAACGGCAGCGCCGGCATCCAGTACGTGGTGCGCGACAGCCCGATGGTCGACGCCAAGGCCAGGCATCGCGGCGGGATCGCGGTCGAGACCCCGCTCAACAAGCTCGCCGGGTTCGATCTGGTGACGGTGTGGCTCAATGACCCCGACGGGGTGACAAATTATTTCGCGCAGGTTGGGCCGAACAGCCGCACCGCGCAGCAGGCGCGCGCCGGGGGGAATTG
>DATDLP010000162.1:0-2012 GCA_036519255.1 Croceibacterium sp. | reverse complement strand
CAGGCGGCGGCCGCCCCGAGCCGCGCCTGGCGCTGGCCGATGCGCGAGGCGATCAGCCCGGCCTCGGCCACGTGCCCGCGCCGCGCCGCGGGCGTCGCCGCGCCGTCGGCGCGGATGAGCTCGATCTGGTCGAAATAAAGTTTGTTGAGGCCCACGGCGGTCTCCCTGCGCAAGCGGGAGCACGGGAGTCTCTCAGCCGCGGGCGCTCGGGGGGTGGAAGCACGCGATGCGCCTTAGGTGGGCCTGCGGACCGGCGATTGCAAGCGCGGCCCCCTCGACACCGTGCTGACTCGCGCGCTCGCCTGGCCCAATTGGCTCGAGGTCGCGGCGTACAGCCTGTCTGTGCGGCTGGACGAGGCGGGGGTGCTGGTGCACGAGGCAACCTGAAAAAAGGGCTTTGCCGACGGATACCAGCAACGGGTAAACTCAACCTGTCGCCGGCTGCTCACGCACGGGCGGGTGAGGCGGGAGGGCGAGGGTTACCAAGCTGACCCCTATCGATACCATAGCGTCTGAGTCCGAGGTGGCGATCGGCGCTCGACTTGACCCTACGGCAGAATCCGACTAGGGGCCCGCCCATCCGCGACCGGACCCCGGTCCGCGGTTAAATAGAGCTGAACATTGCCGGTCATGTCCCGGGGCCTTCGCCAACTGCAAGGCCCTTCTCTGTTGGAACCCCCGGGTTCTCAGGGGCAGCCGTCAAAGTAACCCGGTGCCCATGGGCGCGGGTGGAGCGTTTCAGGCTCGTGCGCAATCGCCCCGGTTCATCCCGGCGGCAGCGCATGATCCTCGATCCTTCACCCTTCTCCCGAGTGGCGCCAACCACAGGTGAAGAGAGTCAATGCCGACGATCAACCAGCTGGTCCGCAAGGGCCGCGAGCCGAAGCCGGTCAAGAGCAAGGTGCCGGCGATGGAGCAGAACCCGCAGAAGCGCGGCGTCTGCACCCGCGTCTACACGACGACCCCGAAGAAGCCGAACTCGGCGCTGCGCAAGGTGGCCAAGATCCGCCTGACCAACCAGCGCGAGGTCATCGCCTACATCCCCGGCGAAGGCCACAACCTGCAGGAGCACTCGGTGGTGCTGATCCGCGGCGGCCGTGTGCGCGACCTTCCCGGTGTGCGCTACCACGTGCTGCGCGGCGTGCTCGACACGCAGGGCGTCAAGGACCGCCGCCAGAGCCGTTCGAAGTACGGCGCCAAGCGCCCGAAGTAAGCCGCCGCTGGCTGGTTTTGTCCGGCCGCGCGGTGTCGCTGCGGCCCGAAGATAAGGAATTCATCCGATGTCACGTCGTCGTCGTCCCGAGAAGCGGGAGATCCTGCCCGATCCCAAGTTCGGGGATCAGGTGCTGTCCAAGTTCATGAACAACCTCATGCTCGACGGGAAAAAGTCGGTCGCCGAGAGCATCGTCTATGGTGCGCTCGAGACCGTGCAGACCCGCGCCAAGGCCGATCCGATCGCGCTGTTCCACGATGCGCTGAACAATGTGAAGCCGGCGGTCGAAGTCCGCAGCCGCCGCGTCGGCGGTGCGACCTACCAGGTGCCGGTCGAGGTTCGCCCCGAGCGCGCGCAGGCGCTGGCGATCCGCTGGCTGATCACCGCCGCCCGCGGGCGTGCGGAGACCACCATGGCGGCGCGCCTGTCGGGCGAGCTGATGGACGCGGCCAACAACCGCGGAAACGCGGTCAAGAAGCGCGAGGACACGCACCGCATGGCCGACGCCAACCGCGCGTTCTCGCACTACCGCTGGTAACCGCGGCAGTCTTTAACCGGTCACGTTGATGACCATATGGGGGCTGCTCTTCGGGGCGCCCCCGCACATCCAAGGACATTCCCCATGGCCCGCAGCCATCCCATCGAGCGCTACCGCAACTTCGGTATCATGGCGCACATCGACGCCGGCAAGACCACCACGACCGAGCGGATCCTCTACTACACCGGCAAGTCCTACAAGATCGGCGAAGTCCACGACGGCGCCGCGACGATGGACTGGATGGAGCAGGAGCAGGAGCGC
>DATDLP010000161.1:0-6853 GCA_036519255.1 Croceibacterium sp. | reverse complement strand
CACGAGCGCTCAGGTGAATGCCTCGCGTGTCACGGGGTCAGCCCGTGACAGCCCGAGCCCGCACGGCCGTGCTCGGCGTCATGGCGCTGGCGCTGGGGCAGCCGGCGATCGCCGCGGCGCATCACGCGCCGGGGCACGGCGCGTCCGAAGGCATCCGTGCGGCGAACTCCCTCGCGGGCCGTTCGGCGCGCGCGAGCGACCGGGTGATGTTGCTGGAAGAGCTGTCGGCCCCGACGGACCAGCCCGGTGGTGCGGCCTCCTTGCAGAGCACGACTTCTCTGGTGGGTTCCTTGCTGCTGCACCCGTGGTTCTCATTGGGAGCACAGCTGCCTTGGGTGGTGGTCAACGAGTCCGGCCAGAGCGGTTCGACCACCGGTTACGGCGACACCACGCTGGAGGCGATCGTGACGCCCTACGGCGACTGGCTCCGGCACCGCGTACCGAGCTTCGGCCTGCGCTTGAGCCTACCGACGCGTAGCTTCGAGCTCGCCGCAGATCCGGGCAAGGTCTTCGCGGCGTCGCCCTTCGCGGCGTTCACGCGGCGCTACGAGTCGTTTTATTGGCAGGCCGTGCTCTTGTCGACGCTCGAGACGCGACCGGCGGGCTGGGCCTGGGACATGAGCGCTGGCTTGTCTGCCGGCTATCAGGTCGCGCCGGGCCTATCGCTCTCGCTCGGCAGCTGGGTGGACACGCGTCTGCTCGCCTACTGCGAGGACGTCGACGGCACGTCGAGCTATTGTGAGGAGGGACGCGTGACGGAACGCGAGCGCCCCACGCTCGCGACGCGAGCTTACGGCTTGCTGAATGCGGCATACGCGATCGGCGCCTTGCAGCTGCAAACCGGCGTGCAGCTGCCGCTGACCGCGAAGCGCGACTTCTCGTATTCCGGCTTTTTGAGCGCCGAATGGTCTTTCTAAGCTACAGCGCCCCGGCTTTTTCGAGCGCGCGCCGGTACTGAGCGGCGACGATCCTCGTGGTGAGGCCGCGCGGCAACATGCCCACGAGCGCGGTGCCCCAACGGTAGGTGACCCCGGGGATGTGCAGGGGCTTGCGCCTGCGGAGCGCCTCGACCCCTTCGCGGGCCGCCTGGCTCGCGGGCATCAGCCAGCGCCGGAGCGACCCGAAGTTTTCGCCGATCGTCATCTCGGTGTCCACGCCGCCCGGCGCGTAGGTCGTGATGGAGAGGTTCTTGCCGGCGAGCTCGTGGCTGAGGCCCCAGCCGTAGTGGATCAGGAACGCCTTGGTCGCCGAGTAGGCGGTTTGATAGGGGACGGTCACGATGCCGGTCAGGCTCGAGACCAACATCAAGCCGCCTTCGCGGGCTTCGAGCGGCCCGAGGAGCTGCGTAGCCATGCGCACGACTCCGGTGACGTTCAGGTCGAGCATGCGCTGGAAGTCTCGCCACTCGAGCTTGTCGTGGGCGCCGAAGTGCGTGATGCCGGCGTTCAAGATCGCCGCGTACAGCTCGTGCCGACTCGTCACTTCATCGATCACTCGATCGACCTCTTCGAGCTTCGAGAGATCGGCGACGATCGGATGAACTCTCACGGCGGGGTCGGCCTCGAGTTCGCGCTTGAGCTCTTCCAGGCGATCGCCGCGGCGGGCCACCAAGATCAAGTGGGCGCCGTGCCGAGTGGCGAGCTGGCGCGCCATTTCGCGGCCGAGTCCGGACGAGGCTCCGGTGACGAGTACCGCGCGTCCGCGAAAGTTCATGGGTTTCATGCTGGTCGTTTCCTTCCCAATCGCCGGCAGGGGTAGCCTCAGCGGCGCCCATAGTCAATCGGCCGCGACCTGCGTTACAAGACTTGCCCCTAGATGACCGTTTCCGACGTCGTCGACGTGCTGCGCGAGCTGTCGCGCACGATCCAGCGCCAGGTGCTCTCGGCGTGCCACGAGCAGTCCATCGAGCAGCTCTCGACCGTGAGCCACGAGGCGGCCGAGGACACCATCTTCAGTATCGATCGGGTCAGCGAGAGCGCGCTGCTCGCCGGCATCGCCCCCCATGCCGACCGCCTGGGCGGCGTCGTACTGGTGGCCGAGGGGCTCTCCTCCGAAGCGGTCACGTTGCCCGAGGCGTGGCGACCCGAACAGGCGCGCTGGCGTGTCATCGTCGATCCGATCGACGGCACTCGCGGGCTCATGGTGCAGAAGCGCAGCGCGTGGATTCTCGCCGCCGTAGCGCACAACGGCGCGACTCCGGCCCGCCTCGGCGATTTAGAGGCGGCGATCCAAACGGAGATCCCGACGTTGAAGGCGGCGTTGGCCGACGAGCTCTGGGCGTTCCGGGGTGAGCCGGCCCGAGCGCTGCGCCGCAGCATCGACGGCGGTCAGCCCCAGCCGCTCGCGCTTCGACCGTCCCGTGCCGCCAGCATCCGGCACGGTTACGTCACCTTCAGTCGCTTCTTCCCGGGCGCACGCGACGAACTCGCGGCCATCGACGAGGCGGTGTGTCGCAGCGTGTTGGGGCCCAACCCATCGGGCAATGCGCTGTGTTTCGAGGATCAATACATCTCGACGGGCGGCCAGCTCTACGAACTGATGGTGGGCCACGATCGCTTCGTCGCCGACCTGCGACCGCTGATGGTTCCACTTTTGCGGCGACGTGGCGTGCAGCAGGGATTGTGCTGCCACCCCTACGACATCTGCACCGCCTTGATCGCCCAGCAAGCGGGGGTGATCGTCACGGCGCCGGACGGCAGCGCTCTCGACGCGCCGCTCGATCTGCACAGCGACGTTGCCTGGGTGGGTTATGCCAACTCAGCCATCCAGCGCGAGGTCGAGCCTGCGCTGCAGGCGGCGCTGCGCGAGCGTGGTTTGCTCGCATGACGGGCAAGCGAGTGCAGCGGACCCGAGGCGTCGATTTCTGCGTGCGAGTGGGTCGGTTTCCTACCCTGGCCGATGTGAGCTAGCTCGCGCACGACTCGCCGCTGCTGCACGGCCTTTCGAGTCGCGCGCCGAGAAAGCTGACGCTCCCGTGTGCCGGGCGGCGGCTATTCCAGGCTGCACGACGGGGGCAAGATCAGCGCGCCCGTGCCGTGTATAGCTGCATGCACGTGCGCTATTTGCTCGCCGTCACCGCGCCGAATGCACGGCAGGCCAAGACCCTCGCGGTCATGGCCGAGAACGCGGGCCTGGAACTGGTCAGCTTCGGGGCGCCTTACGAGGCTGCCGCTTGGCTGGAGCGAAACGAACCGCACGCCGTGGTGCTCGACCTTCGAGTCGCAGGCGTCAACGACATCTGCCGCGAAGTGCGCTCCAAGCGGCAGCTGTGCGGCGTGCCCATCATCGCGTTGACCCGTCAGATCGCGGATGGTGAAGCCGCGCGCTTCTACGCTGTCGGCGTCGACGATGTGTTGCCGCTGGACGCGAACGCCCAGCTCCTGGCGCGGCTGCGGCAAGTGTCGCAGCAGTCCTTGGCCCCACCTCCGCACCAGGGCATCGCGATCGTCGCCGATCCCGAAGCGCACCGAGGCGACATTTTCGGCCGTGTCTTCATGAACGCGGGCTACGACATCAAGTACGCTCTCGACGACCGGTCGCTGATTTTGGCGGACGTGGCCTCGAAAGCGCAGGTGATCGTCGTAAGCTCCAAGCTCGGGGATCCCCGTTCGCTGATCGAGACGGCGAGGGCGGACGGCTCGGCGGCGGTGTGGGTGGTGGTGGTGCCCCGCCGCGAGCTCGAAGCTCTCGGCCAACGCTTGGCCGGGCTCGAGGGAGTCGCGGTGATTGCGCGCGACGCACCGCCGACGGACTCCCTGTTCTTCGCGAACGAGCTGCGCCTGCCTCCGGGCGCGCGCCAGCGCAAAGGCGAACGCCGCCTCTACGGAACACAGGTGCGCTTCCGTGCGGTGGGTGGTGTGGATACCGACTTCGGATTCTCGTACAACGTCAGTGATGCCGGCATGTACGTGCGCACACTCGCTCCGCCTGCGGCTGCCCGCGTATGGCTCGAGGTGCGCCCGCCACACTCGAGCGAGTGGGCATGCTTGGAGGCCGAGGTGGCCTGGCGGCGCCCCTTCAACACCGAAAGCGCCGCTGCGGCCGTGCCACCTGGCTTCGGCGTGAAACTCCTATCGGGGTTGGGGCAGAGTTTGGTCGCCTGGAAACGCGCGGTGCGAGACCTCTCGCGATCGACGCCACAGCGCGCCGGTGGCGGTCTGGCCACGTTGATGAACGAGGCGCTGATCGGCGAAGCGGTGCCGCCGCTGGTGGAGGACTCCGTGGTCGAGGTGGCGCCGGCCTGGGGAGCAGAAGAGGACGAGGCCACGACGCTGGACGGACTCGTCGCGGCCAAAGAGAGCTGGGAACCGGTGACGGAGGACGATCAGCTGATCGCTTCGGTGAGGCCGCCTCCCGCGGCCGCGTTGCCTGCGGAGCTACCGCTGCCGCCGCCGCCGCGGCGCGCGCCTCCCGACAGGTTGCCCAACGGACCCGCGTCGCCCCCCGCCTTGCCGCCGGTGCCGGTGCTGGCCACGACGCCCGAAGCCGCGCCCGACGCCGACATGCTGGCGAGTCTGCCGGAGACACCTCGGGTCATGCTGGTCCCACTCGCGGGGAAACCCAGGCGCGCGCGCTGGGCGCTCGCCGCCATCGGCGCCGGCGGGCTTCTGCTCGCGGGCTCGGTGTGGGCGCTCGCCGGTAGCGACGTGGCGGCAGAGGCCGCCCCGGCAGAGGCCACCCCGGCAGTGCCGCCGCCCGTGTCACGCCCAGCGCCCAAGGCGCCCGCTGCCCCCGCTCCTGTCGAAGCCGCTCCACCAACGGCACCAACGCCTCCAGCGCCACCAGGCTCCGCGCCGGCAAGCGCGGAAGAAATGCCGCGCGCGGAGGCAGTGCCGGCGCTGACCAAGGCCGCCGTCCCGACGGACGACTCCGACCTGAAGCCCAACGAAGGCGGATTGCTGGTGCACAGCCAAGCGGGTCTGCGCGTGTTCGTCCAGGGTGTGGAACGCGGGCGCACCAACGAACGCTTCGTGCTGCCCTGCGGCTACCGCTTCTTGCGCCTGCAGGGCGCCGCCGAAGGCGTCTGGGTGAGCGAAGGCCGCTCGGTGCTCGTCACCTGCAAAACCACCACCGAAGTCGAGCTCGCGGCACAACCCGCTGAATAGCCGTCACGTCTCGAGCGCTAGGGGGCGATGCTTTGCCTGAGCGCGGGCAAACGTAGGGCCAGCGTCGCCGCGCGGGCTGCGACGAAGATGCAGAATGCAAGCCACAGCCCGGTGTTGGCGAAACGGTTAGTGAGGACGATAGACGCGCCCAGAA
The DNA here is from genome assembly GCA_036519255.1 of Croceibacterium sp. Classification (GTDB taxonomy): domain Bacteria; phylum Pseudomonadota; class Alphaproteobacteria; order Sphingomonadales; family Sphingomonadaceae; genus Croceibacterium_A. Next base: position 1,594 of record DATDLP010000161.1, on the reverse strand, counting down.
ACACCAGCAGGGCTTCGAAAGCGGCGTTGCGCATCGCGCGTGTACGCGTCGCGCCGATGAAGATGCCGTCGAGTTGAAACGTCGCGCCGCCGATCAGCACGTAAGCGCCTGCGAGTGGCAGGTAACGTGTCGCTTCCTGCTGCACGGCGTCGACCGAGGTCAGCGCGTGGAGCATGGCTCCGCCTCCGAAGGCGATGGCCGCCGCCAGGACGGCCGCGGTGCCGAGGGAGAGCTCGGACGAGCGGCGCACGACCTGGTCGAAGCGTGGCCGTTGCTTGGCGCCGACGGCGGCGCCGACGAGCGATTCGGCGACGAACGCGTACCCGTCCAGAAAAAATGCACTGAACGAGATGAACTGGAGCAGCACGTGGTTCGCGGCGAGGATCGTATCGCCGAACACTGCACTTTGGTTGGTGAACCACGCAAAACTCGAGAGCAGCGTCAGCGTGCGCAGCATGATGTCCGCGTTGGCGTTGAGCGTTTGCTTCAATTTCTTACGATCGAGGATCCGGCCAAGGTCCCAGAACGAGGCAGTTTCGTGGGAGTCACGGCCGAGCACGCCGCGGGCGAGCCAGAGGCCGAAGCCGAGCGCGACCCACTCGGAGATGACCGTGCCCCAGGCGATGCCGCGGGCACCCCAGTTCAAGTAGCCGGCGAACCAGACATCGAGGGCTAGGTTGAGGCCGTTGAGAAGCAACTGGGTAAGCAACAGTCGCTGGGTCGTGCCGAGGCCGATGAACGAGCCCGTCAGCGCATACATCCCGAGCGTGGCGGGTGCTCCCCAAATGCGCACGAAGAAGTAGTCCGCCGCAGATGCTTCTACCCGGGGGCTGGCCGCGAGCAAAGCGAACGCCGCGCGTCCGATCAGTGGGGACAGCGCGATCAAGAGCGCACCGATCGCCACGGCAAGCAGCAGCGACCGGGCGAGCGTAGCGCGCACCTCGCTGGTATCGCCCGCGCCTCGGGCCTGCGCAGTGAACCCCGTGGTGCTCATGCGCAGGAAGCCGAAGCTCCAGTACACGAAGTTGAAGATCAGCCCACCCACGGCGATCGCCCCGAGCTCGGCGGTCCCGCCCGTATGGCCCAACACCGCGGTGTCCGTCAGCCCGAGCAGCGGCGCCGCCGCGTTGGCCAGCACGATCGGCCACGCCATGCGTAGGATGGCCAAGCGAGTGGTAGGCGCCTCCGACATGCGGCTGCCCTGTAGCACGAGTGAATCCGGGGAACTTCCAGATCCGGCTCGGATAGCTGCACTGCGTTAACGTAAACAATGTAACGTAAACAATGTAGGAGGAGCGCCCAATGGCGGCTGGCTACGCTGGAGGATTGCGCCGCGGGTCGGCCTGTGAGACTGATCGAGCCGATATGCACTGGCTTCCTCTGAGCTCCGTCCGGTCTCGCCTCATCGTCGTCTCACTGCTCCTTGGGTTGGGGCTGACCGCTCAGAGTGCTTGTTCCTCGAAAGGGGACTCCAAAGCAGCCTGCCAAGAGGGTGCAGAAGGGTGCAGCTGTTACCCCAACGAGAGCTGTGACTCCGGTCTCGAGTGCCACTCGGGCTTGTGTGTCGAAGAGGACGTGGGTAACGACGCCGGCG
>DATDLP010000160.1:0-9683 GCA_036519255.1 Croceibacterium sp. | reverse complement strand
ACGAGGTCGAGGCGGCCTTCGGCGACTTGCGCCATTGACGGGTTGAGGACGTAGTCGCCGTCCTTGAAGCCGACGCGGCAGCCGCCGATCGGGCCCATGAACGGAACGCCCGAGATGGTCAGCGCGGCGCTCGCGGCGATCAGCGCCACGATGTCGGCCTCGGTCTCGCCGTCATACGACAGCACCTGCGCGATACAGTTGATCTCGTTGTAGAACCCTTCCGGGAACAGCGGACGGATCGGACGGTCGATCAGGCGGCTGGTGAGCGTTTCCTTCTCGGTCGCACCGCGCTCGCGCTTGAAGAAGCCGCCCGGGATGCGCCCGGCCGCGGAGAACTTTTCCTGGTAGTGGACGGTCAGCGGGAAGAAGTCCTGCCCTTCCTTGACCGACTTCGCGGCGGTGACAGCGCACAGCACCACGGTTTCGCCGTAAGTGGCGAGGACCGCCCCGTCGGCCTGACGGGCAATGCGGCCGGTTTCCAGAGTGAGGGTCTTGCCGCCCCACTCCAGCGATACGGTTTTCGTGTCGAACATTGGTTTTCCTTGTGTCCCGCGCGGCCAGATTGCGGCGCGGGGCCTACTGCCGGGTGTTCCGTCCCGGTCCGGTGCGGGGCCTTTCCAGCCCCAGGCCCCTTCGCCGGATTGCGAAGAATGACCCAATTTATTGGTCGCCTCGCGGCTACGAAAAACCGGTTTCCACTTTTTCGTGCGATGCTCCAAAAGCAAAAGGGCGGCTCTTTCCGGAGCCGCCCTTCGCAAACTCTTACTTACGCAGACCCAGCTTCTGGATCAGGTTGTTGTAGCGCTCGACGTCTTTCTTCTTGAGATAGGCGAGCAGGCTACGGCGCTTGTTGACCATCATGAGCAGGCCACGGCGCGAATGGTTGTCCTTGTGGTGGTCCTTGAAGTGCTCGGTCAGGTTGCGGATGCGCTCGGTGAGGATCGCGACCTGCACTTCGGGGGAGCCGGTGTCGCCCTTGGACTGGGCGTTGCTGGCGATGACTTCCTGCTTCTTCTCGGCAGTAACCGACATTCTCTTACTCCGCGGTATCGGTGAGGTTGAACCCCCGGACGACTTTCGCCGTACCGCCCGACAGTTCCATCAGCGCCACCGGAACTGCGCCGGCCATTGCGAGGATGAGCCCATCGGGGTGGGGCAATCCGGAAACGACCCGGCCCTGTCGGGCCGCCTGCACGCTCTCCGGGTCGAGGGTCAGGGCCGGGATACCGTCCAGCCCCGCCTCCAGCGGCAGGAGGTGGTCTTCAAGGCGCGCGCCGTTACCGATTTCCTCGAGGATGTCCAGCGAAATCGCGTGGGTTTCGGTGAACGGACCGGCCTTGGTGCGCCTGAGATAAGCGACGTGCCCGACCGTTCCAAGGGCATGCGCGATGTCGCGCGCGAGCGAGCGGACGTAGGTGCCTTTGGAGACATCGGCGACGAGGGTGACGCTGTCGGCCAGCTCGAGCGGCGCAGCCGGATCGAACGGGTCCGGGCGGCCGGCGGTGTTCGCGAACGTCGAGTCCAGCGAGGGCCGCGGTGCGTCGATCAGAGGCTCGAGCGAGTGGATCGTCACCGTCCGAGCTTTGAGCTCCACGTCCTCACCCGCCCGAGCGAGGTCGTAGGCGCGCTTGCCGTCGACCTTGAGCGCCGAATAGGCCGGCGGGACCTGCTCGATTTCACCGGTGAAGTGCTCGCAAATCGCCGCCACGGCCGCGAGCGGCGGGCGGCGCTCGCTGATCGCGACCACCTTGCCCTCGAGGTCGAGGGTGTCGGTCTCCTCGCCGAACGCGATCGTGAAGGCGTAAGTCTTGCTCGCGTCGAGCATGCGCCCTGCAAGCTTGGTCGCCTCGCCGAGCGCGATCGGCAGCACGCCTTCCGCCAGCGGATCGAGCGTTCCGCCGTGGCCGATCTTGACCTTGCCGTAACCGGCCTTGCGCAGCACGCGCTTGACCGCCCCGACGGCCTGGGTCGAGCCCAACCCGCGCGGCTTGTCGAGCACGAGCCAGCCGTGGGGATGCGGACGAAGCAAATCCTGCGTCATTCCGGGAACGCCAGCCTCCTGCCATGGTCGCGAACGTCGGGCGGCCAGTCGCAGCTGAAATGGTCGTAGCCGGCCTTGTTCCCGGCATACATCTCGCGCGTCGCCTCGTCGAAGCTCGGCAGGTCGCCCGCCATCGCGTAGAGGAAGCGGTACGCGGTGTCGTGGTGGTCGCGCGCAACGCGGCCCTTGCGGGCGGCGTCCTCGACCAGCTTGCGCAAGGTCGCCGAGGCGCCGCCACGCTGGCTCGCGAGCCATTCCCAATGACGCGGAAGCAGGGTGACTTCCTTGGCTTCGACGCCGAGCGCAGGTCGGCCGCGCGGGCGCGGCGCAAGGTCCGCCTCGGGGCGGATGTCGATGTCGATCTGCCGCCCGGTCTCGTCGTCGAACGCGAGCAAGTCGTTCGCGCGCTCGAGCGGCTGCAGTGCGCGCATGGCGGGCACCACCTCCTCGCGCATGCCGCGCGCCAGAAGCGTGCCCTTGTGGAATACCGTCAGCGCCATCGATGCCTCCTTCGCCGCGCCATATATATACCCGGATCAATATCTCAATACATCCGGATAAAAATAACGCACGCGATCGGCGACGATGGCGTTGCTTGCGCGCCGAGGCCCACTATGTTGCCTGGCGAAGGGACGGGAATGACCAACAATCCGGCAATCGACGCGCTGCTCGGCGCGTTTCAGACCACGGCCGACGAGCGGCTGCTCGGTTCGGCGCTCGACCTCGCCGCGCAGGACGGCGAAAGGCGGGCCGTCGTGGCTGCGGCGCTTGATACGACGGCGGCCGACTACAGTTCCGCAATGCGCGCGCGCCTCGCACGGACTGCACTCGACATGGGCGATGCGCTCGATGCGATCGCGCTGAGTGGCGACGACCCCGCGCTGCTGCCGATCCGGATCGACGCGATGCTGGTCGCCGGCCAGTTGGCCGACGCCGAGACCGTCTATCGCGCTGCGGTCGCGGCTGATCCCGTGGCGGAAGACCCCGCGATCGACGCGCGGCTCGAGGAAGCCCGCGCCGCCCAGCCCGAGCTGGCCTCGAACGTGATCGGCTTCACGAGCGCCTCGCGCGGGCTGCGCGGCGCCGACCGCAGCGACCGCGAGGAAGCCACCGCTGCCCGTGCGCTGTTCGCCGACACCGCGAGCCCGATCACCTTCGCCGACGTCGGCGGGCTCGACGAGGTCAAGAAGCAGATCGCGCGCCGCATCGTCACCCCGTTCAAGAAGCCCTCGCTGTTCGCCAAGTACCGCCGCAAGGCCGGCGGCGGCGTGCTGCTTTTCGGCCCGCCCGGCTGCGGCAAGACCCTGCTGGCGCGCGCCACGGCGGGCGAATGCGAGGCGCGGTTCGTCAACGTTCCGGTGGTCGACGTGGTCGACAAATGGATCGGCGAAGCCGAGCGCAAGCTCAGCGCGATCTTCGCCGACGCGCGTCGCGAAACCCCCACCGTGCTGTTCTTCGACGAGCTCGAGGCGCTTGCCGGCTCGCGCAGCGGTCACGCCAGCCAGAGCCAGGTGAGCCTCGTCTCGACCTTCCTCGCCGAGATGGACGGGTTCGCGCAGAACAACGAGGGCGTGCTGATCCTCGCCGCGACCAACATGCCGTGGGGGGTCGATTCGGCCTTCCGCCGCCCCGGCCGCTTCGACCGCGTGCAGTTCGTTCCGCCGCCCGACCGCAGCGCCCGGCTCGAGATCCTGCAACTACAGCTGGCTGGGCGACCGCTCGGACCCGACTGCGACGCTGCGGCGATCGCCGCCAAGACCGCGGGCTTCTCGGGCGCCGACCTCGAGAACCTGGTCAACACCGCGGTCGACCTCGCGATCGAGGAAGCGCTCGCCGGGGGCAGCGAAGTGCCGGTTGCGCAGCGGCACCTGCTCGAGGCGCTCGGCGAGGTCCGCCCGACCACGCTCGAATGGCTGACCACCGCGCGCAACTACGCCAAGTACTCGAACACCGGCGGGCAGTACGACGACGTTGCGGCGTTTCTCAAGGCGAACGGCCTGTGAGCGACGCGCTGCGCTATCGGATCATCGACGAGCCGCGGCCCAGCCCGCTGCAGCGGTTCGCGCTGCCGCCGCTGCTGGTGTTCCTCGCCGCCAACTTCTTCCTGCCGTGGGGCTGGCTCTTGATCGCGGCCAATGCCGTCATGCTCAACGGTCCGCGGCGCAATCGCGAGATCGGCTTCACGGCCATCGCCATCGGCATCTACTTCGCGGCGATCGCGGTGCTCGATCGACTGCTGCTGGCCGGCGTGTTGGCGGGCAATCACGCGAGCTACCTGTTCATCGTCGCGGTCGGGGCCGGGCTCGTGCTGGTGGCGACCGCCTACGTCACGCAGGACGAGACGGCCCAGCTTCGGCGCTATCTGAACGGGCAGGACTGACGCGTGCCGCCCTACGAACGCGCGCTGCGCCACGCCGAGGCGCTGCTGCGGGCCGGCAACAGCCGCGGCGCGATCGAACCGCTGCGCGACGCGCTGACCGCCGCCCCGGACCAGGCCTATCCGCACTTGCTGCTGGCGAGCGCGCTGCGCATGCAGCGCAGGCTGATCGGCGCGCGCTATGAAGCCGAGCGTGCGATCGAGCTCGCGCCGACCTGGTCGCCGGCGCATCTCGAGCTGGCCCAGGTGCTCATGCTCCAACAGCACCGCAAGGCGGCACTCGCCTCGACCGACCACGCGATCGAGCTCGCACCCGGCGATGCCGTCGCGCACCTGATCCGCGCCCGCATCATGCGGCTCGACGGCCGAAGAGCCGAAGCGCAGGCCAGCCTCGCCACCGCGCTCGAGCTCGATCCCGCCTCGCCCGAGGCGATCGCCGAACGCGGCTATGCCGCGCTCGAGCAAGGCCAGATCGCAATCGTCGAGGCGGCCGGGCGGGAGATTCTCAGCCTGCGGCCTGGCCGCAGCGACGGCCTCGTGCTGATCGGTCATGCGCAGCTTGCGCGCGGCCACGGCGAGGAGGCGCTGCGGCTGGCGCTCGACGCGCTGGCGCAGTCGCCCAACAACCTCGAAGCGCTTTACCTGCTCGCCCTGGCCAAGATGAAGAAAAACCCGATCGGTGGGCTGTGGTGGCGCTGGAACCGCCTGCTGGTCAAGCTCGGCCAGGCCCGCGCGATCTTCTTCGTCGTGGGGGTGTGGGTGGCCTACCGCTGGACGGTGATCGCGAGCGCGGATTTCGGGCTTTCGTCAACGGTGCCGGCCGTGCTGTCGCTCGTGTACCTGGTGTTCGTCATCTACACGCTCTCGGCCGACACGATCGTGCGCCGGATGGTGACGAAGGAACTGGCCCGGGTGCGGATCAAGCCCAGCTTCTGAGCTGTCAGCGGTAAAGCCGCAGCGCCTCGGCAAAATGCCGCCGGCACAGCGCGAGATACTGGTCGTTGCCACCGATCTGCGTCTGCACGCCATGCGCGATCGGCTCGCCGTGCTCGTCGAGCCGCATGTTCATCGTCGCCTTGCGCCCGCAGTGGCACACCGCCTTGAGCTCGACCAGCGTGTCGGCGATCCCGAGCAGCACCGCCGAGCCGGGGAACAGGTCGCCGCGGAAATCGGTCCGCAGGCCGTAGCACAGCACCGGGACATTCCCCTCGTCGGCCACCCGCGCACATTGCCAGACCTGGGTCGCGGTGAGGAACTGCGCCTCGTCGATCAGCACGCAGGCCAGCGGCCCTTCGCCGTGCCGCGCCATGACCGCGTCCCACAGGTTGGTGCCCGGCCCGAACCGGCTGGCTTCGGCGCCGAGGCCGATGCGGCTGGCGATCGGCTGGGCGGTGCGGGTGTCGAGCGCCGCGGTCCACAGCATCGTTTCCATCCCGCGCTCGCCGTAGTTGAAGTTGGCCTGCAGCAGGTTGGTCGATTTGCCGGCATTCATGCTGGCATAGTAGAAATAGAGCTTGGCCATGGGCCGTTATTTCGCAGCCGGCTCCAGCGTGGCAAGCCATGCGACCAGCCTTTCAGACAGTTTCACGCGCTGGTCGCTGAAGCTGTGGTCGGTCTGCCAGGTTTCGCCGGTGGCGCCTGTATTCCCCGCGGATCGCGCGATCTCGAGCATTGTCGCGTTCTCCGCGCCGCCACCACGCTCCGCACCGATGATTTCGAGCGGCCGCTTGCCGTAGGCTCGAAGCTGGGAGGGCAGATCGAGCTCGTCGCCATGCTGGAGCAATTCCGCCGTCAGCAAACTCTCGGAGGTGCCCGACAAAGGGGGCAGGTCGGCTTCGACTTCCTCGTGCCACTCATGGCGGCCCTCGGCCGTTGCCAGCAGTTCGTCCATCTCGCCGGGGTTCCACGCATCGAGCAGCCAGAGCCCTGCGACGTCTGGATCCCCCGCGGCAGCAAAGGCGGCCATGAAGCCGCCCATGCTATGCCCGGCGACCGCGATCCGGCGCGGGTCGATGCGAAACTGCGCGATGGTCTCGGGCTTGCGCAGAAAGGCCAGCGCGGTGCGCGCGTCCTCGGCGGCGTTGCCGAACGAGAAGGCTCCCTCGCTGCCCCACGACCCGCGATAATGCAGCGTCAGCACGTTCCAGCCCGCCCGCCGCGCAGCCTGCGCGAGGTCGAGATTCTGCTCATTGCCCGGAAAACCGTGCAGCAGCAGCAAGGTCGGGTGCGGCTGGGTGCCGGCAGCCGTGTACATCAGCGCGTTCATGCCCGAGCCCGCGCTGTCGAGGACGAAGGCCGTCACGCCTGCCGGTGCCGCCTTGTCGGCCGGAGCGTCCTCGGTGGCCGGAGAATGCAGCTCCACAGGCTGGCCGCAGCTCGTGCAGGCCAGCGCCAGGAGGGCAGCGCACCACAGCCCGCGGGGATAGCCGCCGCACCGGTTCGAAACGTTCATCGTCAGTCCCTGTCTAGTCTTCGCCCAGGTCGCCGAGGTCGCGCGCGACTCTCGGATCATCGAGCAGTCGCTCGATTCGCCCCGCCTCGTCGAAGCTCTCGTCCGCGCGGAACCTGAGCTTGGGCGCGAACTTGAGCCCGAGGCGTTTCGCCACCTCGCGCTGGAAGAACGCGGTGTTGGTCCGTAGCGCCTTGAGCACCACCGCCTCGTCCTCGCCGAGCAGCGGCTTCACGAAAGCCGTCGCGTTCCGCAGATCGGGCGACATCCTCACCTCGGTGACGCTGACCGTGTGCGCAGTGAGCGTGTCGTCGTGCACCTCGCCGCGTGCGAGCAACTCGGACAGGATGTGCCGCACCCGCTCGCCCACCTTGAGGACGCGGACCGATTGCTGCTCGGGAGTGGACTGGTTGCGGACCATCGGCTGGATGCGATAGCGGAATTGGCGGGGCCGCCAAGCCCGATCAGTCCATCTTGTCGAGGATGCGCTGCAGCGAGCGCAGGTTGCGCGCGGTCGCGCGGCCCTTGACCGGCTTGGCCTTGGCCATTGCCGGATCGAGCTTCGAGCGGCCGACCCCTTCGGCATAGTCGACGTAGAATTCGCGCGCGCCCGCGGCGAGCCGTTCGGGGCCGTCGTAGGCCTTGGCGAACGTCTCGAACGCCGCGCGGTCGAGCGGCTCGGCGAGGAAGATCGTATGGACGAAGCGGCGCTCGCCGTCCTTGGCGAAGGGATTGTGCTCGATGGCCGACCGGATCTCGGCCTTGCTGCGCACGGCGGCGAAGGAATTGATTCCGAAGCGGTCCTTGATGACTTCGGAGATCCGCTGCCCGAGCGCAGCGTCAGGCTCCTTGTCGTGCTCGAACAGCACGTTCCCACTGGCGACGACCGTCTGGACCTTAGCGAACCCTTCGGCCTCGAGCGCCGCCCTGAGCTCGTCCATCTTCAGCCGGTTGCCGCCGACGTTGATCGATCCGAGCAGGGCGACATACTGGGTCAACTTGAAAAACTCGCCGTTTATGCTAGGTAGGACGGACCACTGTCGGCGATGCATTCATACATCACCTCCTGAGCCCGGGTGTTCCAGCATCCGGGCTCATCGCTTATTGGGGGCCAGCGTTCCAGCGCCGACCCCCTCACCGGCTACTTGCGGCCCAGCTCTACGAGCTTGATCACAAGTCCGACAATGGCGACCATCAAGGTCGCCACGCCGAGCACCAGGACCACTATCAACTCGTCATTCATTCGTACCACCTCCTTTCCGCCGCAGGTTGCGGCGCGGAGGTGGTAGAAAGGGAGCGGTCCGCCGGTCAGGCGAACCGCATCCGATCCGGACGTATCGCCCTTACAGCGTGCGCTCGCGCTCCTCGACCTCGAACACCTCGAGGTTGTCGCCCGGCTTGATGTCGTTCGTGTCGGCCAGCACCACGCCGCACTCGAGGCCGGCGCGGACTTCGTCAACGTCGTCCTTGAACCGCCGCAGCGAGGCGATCGTGGTGGCCGAGACGATGACGTCCTGCCGCGTGAGGCGCGCGTGGAGGCCCTTGCGGATGACCCCCTCGAGCACCAGCAGACCCGCCGCCTTGTCGCGCTTGCCGGCCGGGAACACCTGCTTGACCTCGGCGCGGCCGAGCACGTTCTCGATCCGCAGCGGGCCGAGCACGCCGGCCATCTCCTTGGCGATCTCCTCGGTCAGCTGGTAGATGACGTCGTAGTACTTCATCTCCACCTTGAAGCGCTCGATCAGCTCGCGCGCCTTGGCGTTCGGACGCACGTTGAAGCCGATGATCGGCGCCTTCGAGGCCGAGGCCAGCGTCACGTCGCTCTCGGTGATCGCGCCGACGCCCGAATTGAGCACGCGCAGCTTGATCTCGTCGTTCGACAGATTGTGCAGCGCGGTGACGATCGCCTCGGCCGAGCCCTGCACGTCGGCCTTAACGACGACCGGGTATTCCTTCACGTCGCTCTTGAGACCGGCGAACATCGCATCGAGGCTGGTCGGCGCGGTGGCGGTGCGCTTGGCGGTCGCCTGCGCCTGGCGGTATTCGGCCACCTCGCGCGCGCGCGCCTCGTTCTCGACCACGGTCAGGTGGTCGCCGGCGTTCGGCACCCCGCCGAGGCCGAGCACCTCGACCGGCATCGACGGACCGGCTTCCTTGATCTGCTGCCCCTTGTCATCGACCAGCGCGCGCACGCGGCCGCTCTGGGTGCCGACGACGAACACGTCGCCGCGCTTGAGCGTGCCGCGGTTGACCAGCACGGTCGCCACCGGGCCACGGCCCTTGTCGAGCTGCGCCTCGATCACCGTCGCATCGGCGGCGCGATCGGGGTTGGCCGCGAGCTCGAGCAGCTCGGCCTGCAGCAGGATCTTCTCGATCAGCTCGTCGAGCCCGGTCTTGGCCTTGGCCGAGACCTCGACGTCCTGCACGTCGCCGCTCATCGCCTCGACCACGATCTCGTGCTCGAGCAGGCGCTCGCGGATCTTCTGCGGATTGGCCTCGGGCTTGTCGACCTTGTTGATCGCCACGATCATCGGCACGCCGGCCGCCTTGGTATGCCGGATCGCCTCGATCGTCTGAGGCATCAGCCCGTCGTCGGCCGCGACCACCAGCACCACGATGTCGGTCACGTTGGCGCCGCGCTGGCGCATCTGCGTGAACGCCTCGTGGCCCGGCGTGTCGAGCACGGTGATCTTGTGCTTGTCCTTGGTCGTGATCTGGTAGGCGCCGATGTGCTGGGTGATGCCGCCGGCCTCGCCCCTGACCACGTCGGTGCCGCGCAGCGCGTCGAGCAGGCTGGTCTTGCCGTGGTCGACGTG
>DATDLP010000159.1:0-2458 GCA_036519255.1 Croceibacterium sp. | reverse complement strand
TCTCGAAGTTGGCCGGATCGGTCAGCTTGCGGATGACCGGCGCATAGGCCTGCACTTGCGCCTCGTCGCCGAGCCGCAGCCAGTTGTCCATGCACGGCGCGAACGCTTCCCAGTTCGACAGCACGTAATTGTGCACGTTGTCCCAGGTCGGCGGCAGTGCGCCGATGCTCGTATCGGCCGGCAGCACGCGGAAGGTGATGTAAGTGTAGGTCTGCGGGTCGAACGCGTTCGCGGTCACCGGCAAGGTCGGATCGGCGCCCGGCTGCAGCGCCAGCCCGGTGACCGTGCCGGTCGTGGTCGAGAGCGGGAAGCTCACCTGGCCTTGCGCGTCGGTGGTCTGGCTGAGGCCGGTCTGCTGGGTGGCGCCGATCTCGGACAGTGTGACCTCGATCCCCGCTCCGGCCGGCACGCCGCGCTCATAGACCTGGACCGTGGTCGTCACCGCGTCGCCCTGGTCGGCGTAGAGGTTCGGATCGGCCGGGATCGCCCGCAGCGGCGCCTCCTCGAGCAACTTTGTGCCGTCGCCGCCGAGCACGCTGAAGTCCATGTTCGCCAGCGTCGCGGCAAGGCCCGAGGCAAGCGGGATATCGACGATCCCCGAGGTCGCCTCGTAAGCCGCCTGATCGTACTGCGCGTAGGCGAGCGTCGCCACGTCCATGATCGCAACCGCGGGCGGCGGATCGGCGGCGACAATCTTGAGCGTGCCGAGATCGGCCTTGTCGGGCGTGCGGCTGCCCCAGGGCACGAAGTTCGACATGTCGAGCGTCAGCCGGTCGCTGCCGAGGCGCATCCACGCCGTGCCGCACGAGCCCTGGCCGACCTTGGGATCGCTGCTCACCGTGACCGGGACGCCGGTGGTCAGCAGCGTGCGATCGCTCGGCTCGGTCGGCGCGTCGCCCTTGCGCCACAGGCCGACCGTGCCGACCAGCAGGCTGCGCGCCGGGTTGGGCTGGAACCCGCCCGCTTTGAGCTTGTCCTGCAGCGCCTTGCCGGCCGTGGCCCCGGCCGGCGAACCGTTGAACAGCGTCGGATCGTCGTAATAGACCGTCCGGTAGGTCACGAAACGCACCATGACGCCGAGCACGTCGTCGTCACCGACGCAGGCCTGCAGCGCCGCGAGCACCGCCGAATCGTGCGCGTCGATCGCGAGACCCTTGTTCTTGTCGAAGCAGGTCTGCCACATCACCGAGGCGACCCCCGCAATCATGTTGTTCGCCGGATTGGCCGCGAAGTTGATGTAGCGATCGCTGTAGCGCGTCACGCGCTGGCCGTAGATCCGGCAGCCACCGTCGATGCCGAAGCTCATGTCGTCGAAGAACAGCTGCGACGAGGTCGCGCCGTAGGGCTCGCAGTCGACCAGCATGCCGGTGAACTGCACCGGCGCGCCGACGAAGGGATCGCCCGTGTCGAGCCCTTGACCGAGGTCGACGCCCGAGATGCAGGTGTCGAAGAACGGGCAGCGATACGATCCGGCCGGGTTCCAGTTGCCCTTGCTGACGATCTCGTCGATTGCCGCCTGGCGGAACCCCGCCACACTGGCGGTACCCACGGCAACCGCGTTGAGCGTTGAATCGCAATCGTCCTCGTCGTAGCCGGCGGGCGCCTGGCCCGACGGGTAGTTGTTGGTGGTGACCGGGTCCCAGGCCACCTGGCCCTTGAAATAGACGCGCGGGATCTCAAGCACGCTCATGCGGCGTCTCCCTGTTCGCATGGGGACTGGAGCGCGGCGGCCTGCTGCGCTCCGAGATAGAGGAAGGCCGGCCCGGCGACCGAGGTGCCGTCGGCGAGCGGGGTTTTGAGCGCCGCGATCGCCGCCATCCGCAAGTCGAACATCGCGCGCACCGCGATGCCGAGGCCCGCCGGGTTGCCGCTGAACGCGGTGGTCAGCGCGTCGACCATCGCGGTGAACGCCGCGTTGCACGCCGCCTGCGCCTGCTGCGCCGCCGGCGGATCGATCGAGAAGTCGTGGGTCTCAGGGTCGGCGATCGCCGGATAGACCGCCTGCCAGTCGACCCCGAGCGGCCCGCCCCAGGCGTAGCCGACCGGGTTCGGGTCCTTGACCAGCAGCTGGTTCCGCTCGATCTCCCAGAACCTGTAGTAGTGCGCGAGGTCGTTCTCGAAATCGAGCGGGCTGCCCGGGTTGTTCGGCGAGACCGGGGTACCTTCGCCCTCCGAGACGATCTCGCCGATCGCGCGGTGCGCGTCGACGTAGTTGTTCACCGCGAACAGCTGCCCGGCGAAGAACTGGTCGTCGGTGATCTGGTTGCGGTTCGCGGTCCAGGCCGAGGCGGGCAGCGCCGCGAGCGCTGCATCGAGACGCTCGTAGTATTCGCCGATCGTCACGCCGGGCGCCACCGCGGCTTCGAGCACCGGCGGATCGATCGGCTCCGACGGCTCCTCGATCGCCATGCCCTGCTGCATCGCCGCCTGCGAGAACGGCAGCAGATGCAGGATCAGC
>DATDLP010000158.1:0-4607 GCA_036519255.1 Croceibacterium sp. | reverse complement strand
CACCTCCCCTCCCGATGGCGGGAGGGGCCGGGGGTGGGCGTGTTCGCCATCCCCGCTCTGACCCACCCCTAGCCCCTCCCGCAAGCGGGAGGGGAGGTGCTTACGCCTCCTCCAGCTCCTCGTTCATCGCCGGACCCGAGTCCTGGCCCTTGGCGTCGACGTCGCGGTCGACCAGCTCGATGATCGCCACCGGCGCCGCATCGCTGGCGCGGATGCCGGCCTTGATGATGCGGGTGTAGCCGCCTTCGCGACCGGCATAACGCTCGGCCAGCACCTCGAACAGCTTCTTCTCCTGCGCCTCGTCGAGCAGCCGGGCGTGCGCCAGGCGGCGGTTCGACAGGCCGCCGCGCTTGGCCAGCGTGATCAGCTTCTCGACGTAGGGGCGCAGCTCCTTCGCCTTGGGCGTGGTGGTCTTGATCTGCTCGTGCTTGATCAGCGCCGCGGCCATGTTGCGCATCAGCGCGGCGCGATGGCCCGACTTGCGCTGCAGCTTGCGGCCGGAAATGCCGTGCTTCATCTTCAGTACTCCGTTCGTAAGGGGGCCGTGTCAGGTACCCCGGTCCAGGCTGCCGTCAGGGCCGCAGCCAGTGCCCTTGCAAGAAGCGTGGCCCCAAAGACCAAGACGCGCGGAAAGTCAAGCATCCGCGGGGCCCTTGGCCGCAGATCGCGGGACTAGGCAAATCCGCGTAGGCCGCCCCTTTTAATAGGATAACCCTGCATGTGCCATCCTCCCGCCACACCGGGGGAAATGCAAAGGAATGCCCGCAAAGGCCGATCGACTGACCGATCTCGAGGCGCGTAACGCTGCGCTCGAGGCCGAGCTTGCGCTCTATCGCGACGCGGTCGAGAGCATGCATCAGGGCGTGTGCATGTACGATCCAGACGGCCGGATCACGCTGGTCAACCGGCGCTATGCGGAGCAACTGCGGCTCCCGCCGGAGTCCGTGCATGCCGGGCTGACGGCCGCCGAGATCCTGCAGATGTGCATCGATGCAGGCCACTATCCCGGGCAGACCCCCGCAGAGGTCTATGCGCAGATCAGGGCGAAGATCGCGCCGGGAAGCACGCTGGCCACGATGGCGCGCGACGACCGCAGCTATGCGATGCGGCGGTGCCAGACATCGGCCGGCAGCCTGCTCACCACCTGCGAGGACATTACCGCCCAGGCCGAGGCCGAACGAGCGCTGCGCGCCAGCGAGACGCGGCTGCAGGCGATCCTCGATGCCATGCCCGACTGCGTGAAGATCTTCGACGCGGCCGGCCGGCTGATCGAGATCAACCCGCAGGGGCTCGAGCTGCTGCAGGCGCCGGACCTGGAGACGCTCATGTCGACGCCGGGCTACGTCGCGGTGCCGCCCGAATACCTCGATGCGTGCCTCGACGTGCACCGGCGGGTGATGGACGGCGAAAGCGTGGTGTGGACTTACGAGGTGATCGGCCTCAAGGGCCGCCGCCGTCATGTCGAGGCGCACGCGGTGCCGTTCCGCCTGCCCGACGGCGCGCGTGCGCACATGTGCATCTCGCGCGACGTCGAGGAGCGGCAGCAGGCGCACGAGGCGCTGCGGCGGAGCGAGGAGCGGCTGCGGCTGGTGCAAGAGACCACCGGGCTGGCGGACTTCGCGGCGACGCCCGAGAAGATCACCGAGATCTCCAGCGCACTGATCGATCAGACCGGCCTGCCCCCAGGAACGACCTCGCTATCGTTCGGCGAGTGGATGACGGTGGTCCACCCCGACGACCGCGCGCTGTTCGTGCGCAACATGATGACAGAGGTCGAGAACGCCGACACGGTGCAGTGCGAGTTCCGCATCGTCCGCCCGGACAACGGCGAGGTCCGCTGGATCTACAGCCGTACGCGGCTCGAGCGCGACGCCTCGGGCCGGGCCTATGCCTGCCTCGGGGCGCACCTCGACGTGACCGAGCGCAAGTTTGCCGAGGAGGAGCTCAGAGCGAGCGAGGAGCGGCTGCGGCTGGTCCAGGAGGCCACCGGGCTGGCGGACTTCGAGGCCGGACACGACGGCGTGGTGCACATTTCGGAGGCCTTCGTCGAGCAGACCGGGCTGCCGCCCGGGACGCGGGAGCTTTCGCACGCGCAGTGGATGGCGATCATCCACCCGGACGACCGCGCGCGGATGCAGAGCGACATCGACCGGAGCCTGCTGCGCGACGAGGTGTTCCAGTGCGAGTTCCGCATCATCCGCCCGGCCAACGGCGAGGTGCGGTGGATCTCGAGCCGGACCAAGCTCGAGCGCGACGCGACGGGCCTGGCAGTGCGCAGCATCGGCGCGCACCTCGACATCACCGAGCGCAAGCTCGCCGAGGAGGCGTTGCGCGAGAGCGAGGAGCGCTTCCGGCTGGCGGCCGAGGCCGCCGGGCTCGGCGTGTGGGACTACGACCTGACCAACGACCGCCGCGAATGGTCGGGCCGGCTGCGCGAGATCTTCGGCATCGCGTGCGACGTCGAGCCGGGGCTCGACGTGGCCCAGGCCTGCATGCATCCGGCAGACCGCGGCAAAGTCATGCGCACGCTCCGCAACGCCCGCACGCACGACCTCGCCCGCTTCGAGGTTACCTTCCGCATCCACCGCGCCAGCGACGGCGCCGAGCGCTGGGTGGCGATGAACGGCTGGCGGACCTACAAGACCGGCAGCAACTCGCGCCGCATCATCATGACCGTGCGCGACGTCACCGAGGAGAAGACCGCCGAGGAGCGCGTGCGCTGGACTGCGAGCCACGATCCGCTGACCAGGCTGGCCAACCGCAGCCTGTTCCAGGAGAAGCTTGACGAGGCGATCCGCGCTGCCGCCGCCGACGGCGGCACAGTCGGGCTGCTGCTGCTCGACATGGATCACTTCAAGCAGGTCAACGACACGCTCGGCCACGATGTCGGCGACCTGCTGCTGAGCATGTTCGCCGAGCGGCTGCGCGCGGCGGTCCGGCCCGACGATACCGTCGCCCGGCTCGGCGGCGACGAATTCGCCATCGTCATGCCCGACATCCACACCGAACAGAGCCTGATCCAGCTTTCGCGCTCGATCCAAGACCGGCTGCGCGAGCCGTTCGTCCACGAAGGCCGGCTGCTCGATTGCCGGATGAGCATCGGCGCGAGCGTGTATCCGCGCCACGGCCGGACCAGCGACGAGCTGCTCAAGAGCGCCGACGTCGCGCTTTACGCGGCCAAGGCCGCCGGCCGCGGCATCCTCAGCCTGTTCGAGCCGCGCATGCGCGACGACGTTCGCCGGCGCAGCTCGATGATCCAGCTGGCGCGCAACGCGATCCGCGACGACCGGATCGTGCCCTACTACCAGCCCAAGCTGGACCTCGGCACGCGCTCGATCGTCGGTTTCGAGGCGCTGCTGCGCTGGCGCACTTCGCAGGGCCGCATCGGGACGCCCGGGGCGATCGAAGCGGCGTTCGAGGATCTCGAGCTGGCCGCTGCCATCAGCGACCGGATGATCGAGCGGGTGATTGCCGACATGCGCGGCTGGCTCGACCGCGGGGTCGACTTCCGCAACATCGCGGTCAACGCCGCCGCCGCCGAGTTCCGCCGCAACGACTTCGCCGAACGCGTGCTCGAGCGATTGCACCACGCCGACATTCCCACGCGCTACTTCCAGCTCGAGGTCACCGAGACGGTGTTCCTCGGGCGCGGCGCCGAATACGTTCACCGTGCGCTCGCCCTGCTCAATCTTCGCGGGGTCAAGATCGCGCTCGACGATTTCGGCACGGGCTACGCTTCGCTGCGCCACCTCAAGCAGTTCCCGGTGGACATCATCAAGATCGACCAGAGCTTCGTGCGCGACATGGCCGACGATCCCGGTGACAAGGCGATCGTCAACGCGGTGATCAACCTCGGCCGCAGCCTCGGCATCAAGGTCGTCGCCGAGGGGATCGAGAACGAGAAGCAGGAGTGCGGTCTGCTCGATCTGCAGTGCGACTTCGGCCAGGGCTTCCTGTTCTCGCGCGCGGTGCCCGCCGGCCGCGTGCCGGGGCTGGTCGCGCGCTGGCCCGCCGCGTCGGCGAGGCCGGCCGTGCGCGACTTGCGCCTCGTCGCCAACCGCGCCTGAGCCGCGCGCAAGCTCAACCCGCGCGCTGGCGGCTCTTCATCAGCGGCTGCACGCGGGTGCCGAAGGCCTCGACCCCCTCGACGAAGTGATCGAAGGTCAGCAGCACGCCCCCGGTCCCCGGCACCTCGGCCATCTGGTCGAGCATCGCAGCGATCTTGGCGTAGCTGCCCACCAGCGTGCCGATGTTGATGTTCACCGCCCCTTCGGGCGCGGCGAGCTGGCGCACGTTGGTGGTCGCGTTGTGCTTGTCGGCCGCGCCCTGCTCGAACAGCCACGAGATCGCCTCGACGTCCACGCCGTCGTTATACGACTTCCACTTGGCCTCGGCCTCCTCGTCGGTCTCGGCCATGATCAGCATGACCAGCACGAACATCTGCACGTCGCGCCCGGTCTTCGCCGTCGCCGCCGCGAGCCGCTCGTTGTTCGGCGCGAACGCCTGCGGCGTGTTGACCCCCTTGCCGAGGCAGAACGCATAGTCGGCCCACTTGGCCGAGAACGCGAGGCCTTCGTCCGACGAGCCCGCGCAAATGATCTTCATCT
>DATDLP010000157.1:0-13359 GCA_036519255.1 Croceibacterium sp. | reverse complement strand
TTCTCGGTCATGCTGATCGTGCCGTCGTGGATCGCCGCGGCCAACGCGCTGCTCACGCTCAACGGCGCGTGGGAGAAGGTGCGCACCGACGCGACGCTGCGGTTCATGACGATGGCGGCGATCTTCTACGGCCTGTCGACTTTCGAAGGCTCGTTCATGGCGATCCGCGCGGTCAACGGACTGTCGCACTACACCGAGTGGACCGTCGGCCACGTCCACGCGGGCGCGCTCGGCTGGGTGGCGATGATCACCTTCGGCTCGTTCTATGCGCTGGTCCCGTGGATGTGGAAGCGCGAGGGGATGTATTCGGCCAGGCTGGTCGAAGTGCACTTCTGGCTCTCGCTCGCCGGGACGCTGATCTACGTCCTCGCGATGTGGAACGGCGGCATCCTGCAGGGGCTGATGTGGCGCACCTACAACGACAGCGGCACGCTAGCGTACTCGTTCGTCGACTCGATGGAGGCGATGCACCCGTACTACATCGCCCGCGCCTTCGGCGGGCTGCTGTTCCTGATCGGCGCGGCGGTCGGCTTCTTCAACATCCTGATGACGGTGCGCCACCCGCGCGACGTCGGGGCCGACGAGCAGCCGCCGGTCCCCTACGGCCTGCAACCGGCGGAGTAGCGCGATGTTCGGCACGCACTACAAGCTCGAGCGCAAGTCGGTCGGTCTGGCGGTCGCGATCATGCTGGTCGCGAGCATCGGCGGCGCGATCGAGATCGCGCCGCTGTTCACGATCGACGAGACGGTCGAGCACGATCCGGACATGCGGGTCTACACCCCGCTCGAGCTGGCCGGGCGCAACATCTACCTGCGCGAGGGCTGCTACGGCTGCCACTCGCAGATGATCCGCACGCTCAAGGACGAGGTCGACCGCTACGGGCCGTACTCGCTGGCGGTGGAATCGCAGTACGACCACCCGATGCAGTGGGGCTCGAAGCGGACCGGACCCGACCTCGCGCGCGTGGGCGGCAAGTATTCGAACCAGTGGCACGTCGCGCACCTGCTGAACCCGCGCGACGTGGTCTCGGGCTCGATCATGCCGCGCTACGGCTGGCTGGCCGAGAACGAGCTCAAGGTCGACGACCTCGGCGAGCACCTCGCCGCGCAGAGCACGGTCGGTGTCCCTTACAGCAAGGAGCAGATCGCCAACGCGACGGCGGACGCGCTCGCGCAGGCCTCGCCCGAGAGCGACACCGCCGGGCTGATCGAGCGCTACGGCCAGGCGACGCGGATCGCCACGTTCGACGGCGAGAGCCGCGCGGTGACCGAGATGGACGCGATGGTCGCCTATCTCCAGGTGCTCGGCCGGCTCAGCAACAAAGCCTACGAACAGCAGCAACTGGCGGGGCGCTGAGCGATGGACCACGACACCCTCGTCGTCTTCGCCAAGTCGGGCGGGCTGCTGTACCTGATGGGAATGGCGGCGGTCGCGCTGGCCTACGCCTGCTGGCCGTCGAACGGGCCGCGGTTCGACAAGGCGGCGCGCGACATCATCGACGATGAGGACGAGCCGTGGCGGTAGACGAACGCGATCCGCACACCGGGCACAAGACCACCGGCCACGAGTGGAACGGGATCAAGGAACTCAACACGCCCGTGCCCCGGCCGGTATGGTTCTTCCTGGCAGTCACCGGGCTGTTCTCGATCATCTACTGGATCCTGATGCCCGCGTGGCCCGCGGGCGCAACTTACACCAAGGGCCTGCTCGGAGTGAGCGACGGGCAACGAGTTCGGGCGCAGCGCGAGCAAGGCGCGGCAGCACGCGCCGGCTGGCTCGCGCAAGTGGAAGCCACGCCTTACGAGCGCCTGCTGACCGACCCGGCGATGCTCGAGCGCGTGCGCAAGGACGGCGCGCAACTGTTCGGCGACAACTGCGCCGCGTGCCACGGGGCCGACGGGCGCGGCACCAAGGGCTTCCCCAGCCTCGCCGACCGCGACTGGCTGTGGGGTGGCAAGCCGGAGACCGTGGCCGAGACGATCCGCGTCGGGGTCAACAGCGGGCATCCGGAGAGCCGCGCGAGCGAAATGCTCGCATTCGGCGCCACCGGCATTCTCGAGCCGACCCAAGTGGCCAATGTGGCCGACTACGTGATGTCGCTGAGCGTCCCCGTGTTCGCCCAGTCGAAGCCCAATTCGGTCCGTGCCGGGCGCGCAGTGTTCGACGGCAATTGCGTGGTGTGCCACGGCGCCGAAGGCCGCGGCAATCAGGAGCTCGGCGCGCCGAACCTGACCGACCCGGCGTGGATCAACGGCAGCGACTGGACCTCGGTCTACACCGTGGTCACCCACGGCCGAAAGGGCGAGATGCCCTCGTGGGAAGGCCGCCTGTCGCCCGCCGAGCGCAAGCTGCTGGCCGCTTACGTGCTCGATCTCGTGAGCCGGCCGCAATGACCGTGCCGCGCCGCGTGCTCGTCGTCGGCGGGATTGCCGCCGCGCTGCTGGCGGTGGTGCTGGCCAACGCGCATCTGGTCTACGTCGCGATGCAGTCGCAACCCGAGTGCATCGCCCACATGAAGCCGGGGACGAGCGGTGAAACCGGCGCCTACAGCGCCGCGCGGTCGTCATGCTGAGGAGGCGCCCGTGACCACGATTCCGCCCGTCGTGCCGCCGCTGCCCGTCAGGTCGCGCTTCGCGTTCGACCTGCCGGCGAATGCCGGGTTCGGCTGGCTCGCGGCCGGCTGGCACGACCTGAAGACACACCCGGGGCCGAGCCTCGCCTACGGCGCTATCGTCGCCGCGCTGTCCGCGGCGATCGTGGCCGGACTGTCGCGGCTGGGGCTGGGCTCGATCCTGTTCCCCGCGCTCGCCGGGTTCCTCGTGTTCGCCCCTGCACTGGCGACCGGGCTCTACGAGAAGAGCCGCGCGCTCGAGACCGGCGAGCCGGTTACGTTCCGCCGGATGCTGTTCCCGCGCCCGGCATCGGGTGGGCAGGTGCTGTTCACCGGCGCGCTGCTGTGCGGGCTGATGCTGCTGTGGATGCGCGCGGCGATCATCATCTACGCGCTGTTCTTCGGGGTGAATCCGATTCCGGCGGATCTGGATGCCGCGCTCGATGTGCTGCTGACCACCGACAAGGGCGCGGCGATGCTGCTCGTCGGCAGCGTGGTCGGCGCGCTGTTCGCCGCGTTTTCGCTCGCGGTTTCGGCGTTCTCGATCCCGATGATGTACGACCGCGAGGTCGATGCGCTGACCGCCATGGGGCAGAGTTGGGCGCTGGTGTGGAACAACCGCCGGGCGATGATCGTGTGGGGCGCGATCGTGCTGGTGCTGTTCGCGCTCTCGCTGGCGACCGCGCTCGTCGGCCTCGTCCTGGTGTTCCCGCTGCTCGGCCACGCCACGTGGCACGCCTACAAAGCGGTGCGCCCGCCGGCGTCATGACGGCTGCCGTCAACCGGCTGCCGGCCGGGGAACTGCGGCTGGCAAGCCACCCGCTCGGCGACGGCCGCTTCCGCACCGACCTGTCGCTTCCCGGGATGCACTGCGGCGGCTGCGTCGCGCGGGTCGAGAAAGCGCTGTCCGCGCTCGACGGGGTCGAGAGCGCGCGGGCGAACCTGTCGAGCAGGCGTGTGGCGGTGACCTGGCAATCGCCCGAGCCCCCGCCGCTCGGCCCCGCGCTCGACGCGCTCGGCTTCGAGGCGCACCTCCCCAGCGGCGACGCGCAGGGCGGCAATGCCGAGCACACGCGGCTGGTCCGCGCGCTCGCGGTCGCAGGGTTCGCGGCGATGAACGTGATGGCGCTGTCGGTCGCGGTGTGGTCGGGCGCGGCGTCGGAGACGCGCGACCTGTTCCACTGGATCTCGGCCGCGATCGCGCTGCCGGCACTGGCCTATTCGGGCCGGGTGTTCTTCGCCTCGGCATGGCAGGCGCTCAGGCACGGACGGACCAACATGGACGTGCCGATCTCGATCGGCGTGGTGCTGGCGTTCGCGATGAGCCTCTACGACACGATCGAAGGGCAGCCGCACGCCTACTTCGACGCCTCGATCTCGCTGCTGTTCTTCCTGCTGATCGGGCGCACGCTCGACCACATGATGCGCGAGCGCGCACGCGCCGGGGTGACCGGGCTGCGGCGGCTGGTTGCCTACGGCGCGACGGTGGTCGGGGCGGACGGCTCGCGCGATCACATTCCGGTCGAGGAGATCGTGCCCGGCATGAGGATCCTGGTCGCGGCGGGTGAGCGCATCCCGGTCGACGCGGTGGTTCTCGAGGGCCGGTCGGATATCGACACGGCGCTCGCCACCGGCGAAAGCACGCCGCTGGCCGCGGCGCCCGGCGCCGAACTGCGAGCGGGCACGCTCAACCTGACCGGTCCGCTGACGATCCGCGCCACCGCCGCCGCGCGCGATTCATTCCTCGCCGAAATGGTCCGGCTGATGGAGACAGTCGAATCCGCCCGCTCGGGCTACCGCCGCATCGCCGACCGCGCCTCGCGGCTCTATGCGCCGGTGGTCCACGCCGCCGCCTTCCTCGCCTTCCTCGGCTGGCTCTGGGCGACCGGCGACTGGCACCGCGCGCTCGGCGTGGCGGTGGCAGTGCTCATCATCACTTGCCCTTGCGCGCTCGGGCTCGCGGTGCCGATGGTCCAGGTCGTCGCCGCGCGGCGGCTGTTCGAGCGCGGGATCATGGTCAAGGACGGCTCGGCGCTCGAGCGGCTGGCCGAGGCGGACACGGTGCTGTTCGACAAGACCGGCACGCTCACGCTGGGCCGGGCGCGACTGATCAACCGCACCGCGATCGGCGAGGAGGCGCTGATCGCCGCCGCCTCGATCGCCGGCTACTCGCGCCATCCGCACTCGCTGGCGCTGGCAGGGACCGTGGCCGGAAACCGGACATTCGACGCGGTCGCCGAACGTCCCGGCCTCGGCGTCGAGGCGCGATGCGGCGCGGAAGTCTGGCGACTGGGCCGCGCCGAATGGGCACTAGCGGAAGCATCGGGCCAATCGGGCACGGTGCTCTCGCGCGACGGGGCGTGGGTCGCATCGTTCGTGTTCGAGGACCAGCCACGCCCCGGCACCGCGGCTGCCTGCGCGGAGCTCGCGCAGCTGGGAATGGCAATAGAGATCGTCTCGGGCGACCGGTCCGCGCCGGTGGCTGCGCTGGCACGCGAAGCGGGAATCGCATCGGTCCAGTCGGCGATGCTGCCGGGCGACAAGGTCGCGCATATCGCCGCGCTGGAAGCCGACGGCGCGCGGGTGCTGATGGTCGGCGACGGGCTCAACGACGCCCCCGCGCTCGCGGCGGCGCATGTCTCGATGGCGCCGGCCAATGCCGCCGACATCGGCCGCCAGTCGGCCGACCTGGTGTTCCTCCACCCCGGGCTCGACGCGGTGCCGTTCGCGGTCGGCATCGCGCGCAGGGCGGCGCGGCTGGTGCGGCAGAACTTCGCGCTGGCGGTGGCCTACAACGCGGTCGCGCTGCCGCTCGCTGCCGCGGGGTTGCTGACGCCGCTGATCGCCGCGCTGGCGATGTCGGCCTCCTCGCTGCTGGTGGTGGCCAACGCCTTGCGACTTTCGGCGCATGCGCCATCCCGGGCGCTGCAGCGCGCGGAACCGCGCCGGCGACGGGAGCTTGTTCCGGCATGAGCATGCTCGCGTATCTGATCCCGATCTCGCTCGGACTCGGCCTTCTCGGGCTCGCGACGTTTCTCTGGGCCTTGCGCAGCGGGCAGTACGAGGACCTCGACGGCGCGGCCGAGCGCATCCTCTACGACGAGGACCATCCCAAGTAGCGCCCCACGGGCGACAACACGGCTTCCCCTTGCCGGATGATAGCGTTACCATAGCTTCCCAACGGCCATCGCCCGCCAGAGGCCGAAGCTTGGGGAGAGTTCATGCGTTACCGTTTCTGCCTTGCCACCGCCGCGCTCGCCCTCGCCGCCTGCGCCTCCGCGCAGACGTCGCAGCCGGCCGCCCAGGCCGGTGTCGCCCACCCGGAGACCTGGCCCGCATACGAGTATCCGGTGCCCGAGCCCGCGGCGGTCGAGGCGCGCATTGCCGACCTGGTGAAGCGCATGACGATCGAGGAGAAGATCGGCCAGCTGGTTCAGGCCGACTTGTGCTGCGTCACGGCCGACGACGTACGCACCTACAACCTCGGCTCGGTGCTCAACGGCGGCAACAGCGGCCCGGGCGGCGACGACCTTGCGCCGGCGCCCAAGTGGCTCGAGGCGGCGGATGCGTTCTACGCCGCTTCGGTCGACACGTCCGACGGGGGCGTCGGCATCCCGGTGATCTGGGGCACCGACGCGGTGCACGGCCACGCGAACATCATCGGTGCGACGATCTTCCCGCACAACATCGGGCTCGGCGCGATGCACGACCCGGCGCTGATCGAGCGCATCGGCGCCGCCACCGCGACCGAGATCCGCGTCACCGGCCAGGAATGGACCTTCGCCCCGACCGTCACCGTGCCGCAGGACTTCCGCTGGGGCCGCGCCTACGAGGGCTACTCGTCGGACCCGGCGCTGGTCGCGTCCTACGTCGGCGCGATGGTGCGCGGGCTGCAGGGCCCGCCCGACGGCGGCAACATCCTCGCCCGCGGCAAGGTCATCGCCTCGACCAAGCACTTCCTCGCCGATGGCGGCACGCACAACGGGGTCGACCAGGGCGACGCGCAGATCAGCGAGCAGGTGCTGCGCGACATCCACGGCGTGCCCTATGGCCCGGCGATCGAAGAAGGCGTGGCCACCGTGATGGCCAGCTTCTCGAGCTGGCAGGGCGTCAAGATGACCGGCAACCACAGCCTGCTGACCGGCGTGCTCAAGGACCGGATGGATTTCGGCGGCTTCGTCGTGTCCGACTGGAACGCGCACGGCCAGGTCGAAGGCTGCACCAACGAGTCGTGCCCGCAGGCGCTGCTCGCCGGGGTCGACATGTACATGGCGCCCGACACCTGGAAGCCGATTTACGAGGACCTGCTCAGGCGGGCCAAGGCCGGAGAGATCCCGCTGAGCCGGATCGACGAGGCGGTGACGCGGATCCTGCGCGTCAAGATGCGGCTCGGGCTGTTCGAGGCGGGCAAGCCGAGCTCGCGCCCGCTGTCGGGCCAGTGGAACCAGCTCGGCTCGCCCGAGCACCGCGCGCTGGCGCGCGAAGCGGTGCGCGAATCGCTGGTGCTGCTCAAGAACCAGGGCGTGCTGCCGCTCAGGCCGGGCGGCAGGCTGCTCGTCGCCGGCGACGGGGCGGACGACATCGCCCGCCAGTCGGGCGGCTGGACGCTGACGTGGCAGGGCAGCGGCGTCGACAACAGCCACTTCCCCGGCGCAACATCGCTGTGGGCCGGCCTGCGCGAGGCGGTGAGCGCGGGCGGCGGCACTGCGCAGCTCTCGCCCGACGGGAGCTTCACCCAGCGGCCCGACGCTGCGGTGGTGATCTTCGGCGAGAAGCCTTACGCCGAGTTCCAGGGCGACCGCGCCTCGCTCCAGCTCGATCCCGAGCTGGCGGCGCCCTACGAGACGATGCGCAAGCTCAAGGAGCAGGGCATCCCGGTGGTGGCGGTTATGATCACCGGGCGCCCGCTCTACGTGAACCCTGCGCTCAACGCCGCGGACGCGTTCGTGGTCGCGTGGCTGCCCGGTTCCGAAGGCGCAGGCCTGGCCGACGTGCTGATCGGCGGACGCGACGGCGCGCCGAATTTCGATTTCATGGGCAAGCTGCCGACCGCCTGGCCGCGCACCGCGAACATGGCCGACGGAACGCTCTACCAGTTCGGCTACGGCCTGACTTACGCCTCGCCGCGCACCGCATGGACCGCGCTGCCCGAGGTCGCCGGCGCGAGCGCAGGCGACAGCCGGACGTTCCTGGCCGCGGGCGCGCCGGCCTCGAGCTGGTCGCTCCACATCGCCGATCCGGGCGCGGCGGGTAGCCAGACGCGCCTGACGACGTTCCCGGCCGAGGCGCTCGAGGGCCGCGCACGGATCACCGCCGAGGACGCGGGGGTGCAGGAAGGCGCGCGGCGCTTCCGCATCGCCGGCGGCGCGGCGGCGGTCACGCTCGGTACGTTCGAGCCGATCGACATCAGCCGCGAGACCAACGGCGACGTCCTGCTGCTGGTGACGCTCAAGATGACCGACGCGCCCGACCGAGCGGGGATCGCCATGCGCAGCGGCGGCGAGACCACCGCGATCGCCGACGTGCAGATTCCCCAGGGCACCGAGTTCGTCCGCTACGGGCTTGCGCTCAAGTGCCTGCGCGACAAGGGGATCGACATGACCAAGGTCTCCATGCCATTCGTCCTCGCCACCGAGGGCACGACCGATTTCGCATTGACCGAGGTGCGCCTCGGGACCGATGCCCAAGTCGTGCTGCCATGCCGGTGACGGAGCTGCCTTGACGCCGATCGAAGAAACCGGGCCGATCGATGCGGCCAGGTTCGATGCCGAAATCCGCCCTGCCCACCGGCCGGTGGTCATTCGCGGCGTTGCCCGCGACTGGCCGCTGGTGCAGGCCGCATTGCGTTCGCCCGGCGAGGCGATCGACTATCTGAAAGCGCTCGATTCGGGCGCGCCGGCCGACGTGATGGTCGCGCCGCCGGCCGAGCGCGGACGGTTCTTCTATCGGCCCGACATGCGCGGCTTCAACTTCAAGCGCGATCGGGCGACGTTGAGCCAGCTCGCCGACCATCTGCTGCGGATCGCGGATGAGGCCGAACCGATCGGAATCTACGCCGGGGCCATGCCCGCCGCAGCGCATGTCCCGCGCTTCGATGCGGCGAACCCGTTCCCGCTCGCTGCCGGGCAGCACCGCGTGCAGACGCGGGTCTGGCTCGGCAACGCCACGCAAGTCTCGACCCATTTCGATCTGTCGGACAACTTCGCCGTGGTCGCGCTCGGCCGCCGCCGCTTCACGCTATTCCCGCCCGAGGCGACCGCCGATCTCTACGTCGGCCCGCTCAACGTCACCCTTGCCGGGCAGCCGGTGTCGATGGTCGACCCGCTGGCGCCCGATCTCGAGCGTTACCCGCGCTATGCCGCCGCGCGCGAGCTGGCGCAAACGGCCGAGCTCGGGCCTGGCGACGCGCTGTTCGTGCCCACGCTTTGGTGGCACCATGTGCATGCAACCGAGCCGCTCAACGTGCTGGTCAATTATTGGCACAACGACGTCGAGCGCGGCGGAGGTTTCCCCGCGCTGATCCATGCCATGCTGACGATCCGCGATCTTCCCGAACCGCAGCGTCAGGCGTGGCGCAGCTGGTTCGACCACCTGGTGTTCGGTCCCGATGCGCCGGGCGCGGCAAGCCACCTCCCCGCGCACGGCCAAGGCGTGAACGGCCCCCCCTCGTCCGACCGCAACGAAGCGATCCGGCAATTCCTGCTCAAAGTACTTTCGTCGCAGTGAGCCGGCGCAAATTTCTTGCACACTTACTTGCCTGACAATATGGTAGCGCTATCAACAATGGCGCGCAAAAAGGCTGTGCCGAACGAAGGTCCGGTGGGCGTGGACACTGCAAGTGCCTCGCCGCAATGAAACCGGTATGGGGAGAGTGAGCCGTTGGCTGAGGGGGTTTTAAAGCCGTTCGCGAATGCCGCAGTCTATCCGAGCCTGTCCGGCAGGAAAGTCATCGTCAGCGGCGGCGGTTCGGGCATCGGCGAGGGGATCGTGGAGGCCTTTGCGCGCCAGGGCGCCGCGGTTGCCTTCGTCGACGTGCTCGAAGCCGAAAGCGATGCCCTCGTTCGGCGGCTCGCCGACGCGCCGGTCGCGCCGCTGTTCGTGCCGTGCGACATCACCGAGAGCGTGCGTTACGGCGCCGAGATCGAGAGGCTGATCGAACGGCTCGGCGGGTGCGACGTGCTGATCAACAACGCCGCCAACGACGACCGGCACAAGCTCGAGGATATCACCCCGGCTTATTGGGACGAGCGGATCGCGGTCAACCTGCGGCACCAGTTCTTCGCCGCGCAGGCGGTGATCCCGGCCATGCGCGCCGCCGGTCGCGGCTCGATCGTCAACCTCGGCTCGATCAGCTGGCACCTCGGGCTGACCGACCTCACCGTCTACCAGGTCGCCAAGGCGGCGATCGAAGGGCTGACGCGCAGCCTCGCACGCGAGGTCGGGCGCGACGGGATCCGGGTCAACACGGTGATCCCGGGCAACGTCCAGACTCCGCGCCAGCTGCAGTGGTACAACCCCGAGGGCGAGGCCGAGATCGTCGCCGGCCAGTGCCTCGATGGCCGCATCCAGCCGTTCGACGTCGCGGCGCTGGCGCTGTTCCTCGCTTCGGACGACGCCCGCTTCTGCACCGGGCACAATTACTGGGTAGACGCCGGATGGAGATAGCGGTCCACTGAGGCCGCACAGAATTGGGGGAAGGTCGCATGTTCCGCTCGTCGCTCGTGGCTGCTGTGCTGGCTTCCGCCGTTTCTTCGCCTGCGCTCGCCGCGCCGCAGCTTGCGCCGGTGTGGAGCGACCATGTCGTGGTCCAGCGCGATGTGCCGATCCATGTGGAAGGGACCGCTGCCGCGGGTGAGCGGGTCAGCGGCACGTTCGGAGACCAGTCGACCACGGCACGCGCCGATGCGCAGGGCCGCTTCACGCTCGAGTTTCCCGCTCGCGAGGCAAGCAGCGAACCGCTGACTCTGGCCGTCGCTGGCGCCAATGGCGATGCGACGACGGTTTCGGACGTGCTCGTGGGCGACGTATGGCTCTGCTCGGGCCAGTCGAACATGGAATGGCCGCTCTCGGCCTCGGTCGGGGGCGCCGCCGCCGCCCAGGCCTCGGCCGACCCGGGCCTGCGCCTGATGCTCGTGCCCCAGAACACGGCCGCAGCACCCCAGGCCGCGTTTTCGACGCCGACCCCGTGGAGGGTCGCCTCGCCCGAGAGCACCCCGGCGTTCTCCGCCGCCTGCTACTACATGGCGCGGCAGCTTCGGAGGGACCTGAAGGTCCCGATCGGCGCGGTCAACTCGAACTGGGGCGGCTCGCAGATCCGTGCCTGGCTGAGCCCCGAGGCGGGTGCCGGCATCTACGGCGCAGAGCAGATGGCGCTGCTGGCCGGCTTCGCGAAGGACCCGCTCAAGGCCGTCACCGAGTTCGCGCCGCGCTGGGAAGCGTGGTGGCGCGAGGGGACCGGCGGACAAGAGCCGTGGAAGAACCCCGATGGGCTGCAGTGGCAGCCGGTGCCGTCGATCAGCGCCTGGCCCGGCTGGACCGGCACCCGTCTCGCCGAGGACACCGTCGGCAACGTGTGGTTCCGCCGCACCCTCACGCTCACCCCGGAGCAGGCAGCGAAAGGCGGCACGCTGACGATCGGCGTGATCGACGATCTGGACACCACCTGGATCAACGGCCACATCGTCGGCAACACGTTCGGCTGGAGCACCGAGCGCGCGTATCCGATTCCGCCCGGCTACCTGCGCGCCGGCGCCAACGAGATCGTGTTCGCCGCGAGCAACAGCTACGGCCCCGGCGGCTTCCAGAGCAGCGCGGACAAGCTCGCCTTCGCCGTCGACGGTGGAGAGCGCATCGCGCTCGGCGAGGGCTGGCGCTATGCGATCGGTCAGCTTCGCGAGATGCCTCCGCGCGCGCCGTGGGACGCGAACGCCGGCATCGGCGTGATGCACAACAGGATGATCGCGCCGCTCGGCCGCTTCGCGATGGAAGGCGCGGCCTGGTATCAGGGGGAGAGCGACGTCGGCATTCCCGGTTATGCCGACCGGCTGCACGGGCTGTTCGCGGGCTGGCGCCGCCAGTTCGGCCCGGACATGCGGATGCTCGTGGTCCAGCTGCCGAACTACCAAACCGTGACGGAGAAGCCGGTCGCCGCCGGCTGGGCCGAGGTGCGTGAACAGGAGCGCCGGGCGGTCGCCGCCGACGGCAATGCCGCGCTTGTCCCGACGCTCGACGTCGGGCAGCGCGACGACCTGCACCCGCCGCACAAGCTGCCTGTCGGCCTGCGCCTCGCCGCAGCGGCGCAAGGCAAGCCGATGCCGATGCCCGAACGCGCTGTGCGCCACGGCGACGCGGTGCGGGTGAGCTTCACCGGCCTCGAAGGCGGGCTTCATGCGTGGAGCGGGGCGCCGCTCGGCGTCGAGCTGTGCGGCGAGAGCCAGGAAAGCTGCCGTTACGCGGCGGCACGGGTGGAGGGTGACGCACTGGTGATCCGCGACGATGGCCAGCCGGCGACGAGGGTGCGCTACGCCTGGGCCGACGCGCCGGTGGTGAACCTGTTCGACGCCCGGCCGCTGCCGGTGCCCGGTTTCGAGCTGGAGATCGCGCGGTGAGGCTCGACCGGCGCAGCGCGCTCGCCGGGCTGGCTGGCGGGATCGCACTGCTCGGGACCGGCGGCTGCAAGGCCGGCGCGGCTGCCGAGGGCCCGACGTTCGTCCGGCGCGAGGGAACGCGGCTGCTGCATGGCAGCGAGCTCTATCGCGTGGCGGGCGCGAACATGTGGTACGCGGCGTGGCTCGGCGCCGACGCGCCGTTCGGCGACCGCCTGCGGCTCGGCCGCGAGCTCGACCGGCTCAGGCAGCTCGGGCTCAACAACCTCAGGATCATGGCGGCGGCCGAGGAAGGGCCGCTGAGGAATTCGATCAAGCCCGGGTTCTCGCGGCCGGACGGCACGCTCGATCCGGCGCTGCTCGGCGGGCTCGACTTCGCGCTGGCCGAGATCGCGCGGCGCGGGATGACCGCGGTGGTGTGCCTCGGCAACTTCTGGGAATGGTCGGGCGGGTTCGGCACCTGGCTCCACCGCGTGACCGGCAAGTACATGGACATGAACGACCCGGCGCACCCGTGGCCGGCCTATCCCGACGCGACGAGCGCGTTCTACGGCAATCCGGACGCCGTGGCGCTGTATCACGCGCACGTTCGCGCGATCGTCACCCGCACCAACGCGATCACCGGCACGCGCTATGCCGACGACCCCGCGATCATGAGCTGGCAGCTCGCCAACGAGCCGCGCCCGGGCGGGAGCGATGCGGGCGTTGCGCGCAACGGCGCGGCCTATGCGCAGTGGATCGACGCCACCGCCGCGCTGATCCGCGCGCTCGACGGCAACCACCTTGTCTCGCTCGGCCACGAAGGCACGCAGGGCGCCAACGGCAGCGAGGACATCGTCCGCCGCGCGCACCAGAACATCGATTACCTGACCGCGCATATCTGGCCGCTCAACTGGGGCTGGGTCTCGGGCAAGGATCTGCCTGGAACGTGGGAGGCCGGCAGCGCGAAAGTGCGCGACTACCTGGCGACGCACGAGCGGCTCGCGACCGAACTGGGCAAACCGTTGCTGTTCGAGGAGTTCGGCTTCCCGCGCGACGGCGAGAGCTATTCGCCCGAGGCTGCGACCGAATTCCGCAACCAGTACTACGGGCTGGTCTACGGCGCGGTCGAGCGCTCGTGGGAAAAACAGGGCCCGATCATG
>DATDLP010000156.1:0-15147 GCA_036519255.1 Croceibacterium sp. | reverse complement strand
CCGTAGGCGCTGGTGTCCTGGCTGATCACCAGCAGCTCTTTCGTGCCCGCCGCGACCAGCTTCTCGGCCTCGCGCAGCACCGCGTCGATCCGCCGGCTGGCGAGCCGGCCGCGCAATTGCGGGATGATGCAGAACGCGCAGCTGTGGTTGCAGCCTTCGGAGATCTTCAGATAGCTGTAGTGCCGCGGCGTGAGCTTGATGCCACCCTCATCGGGCTGCGGGATCAGGTCGACGTACGGGCCTTGAGTGGGCGGCGCGGCTTCGTGCACCGCCTCGACCACCTGCTCGTACTGGTGCGCCCCGGTCACCGCGAGCACTTGCGGAAAGCGCGCGCGGATCGTCTCGGCTTCCTCGCCCATGCACCCGGTCACGATCACCCGGCCGTTCTCGGCGATCGCCTCGCCGATCGCCTCGAGGCTCTCCTCCTTGGCGCTGTCGAGGAACCCGCAGGTGTTGACCACCACCACGTCGGCCCCGGCGTAGTCGGGGCTCATCGCATAGCCGTCGGCGCGCAGGCGCGTCAGGATGCGCTCGGAATCGACCAGCGCCTTGGGGCAGCCGAGGCTGACCATGCCGATCTTCTTCGCGTCCGGAATGGAGCGAGCGTCTGGAGTTTCGACTGTCACGATGGCCGCGCCCCTACACCGAAAGTGCCGGATGCGCTAGGGTGGGAAAGGGCCGCGAAGAAGACCCCTTCCCCCTTGATGGGGGAAGGATACGGAGACTTGGCCACGCAGTGGCTTAGTCGGAGTTGGATGGGGGTGAAGGCGCCGGATGCACCAGCGTTGCGCGTGGCCGCTCACCCCCATCCAGGGGGAAGGGGCTCTGTGACTGGCGAGGGAGGTTGGCGATGGGCCCGATGAACTGGCTGGCGGTCGGTCTCGGCACGGTGGCGTTCTTCGCGGTCGGCGCGCTGTGGTACACCGTGCTGTTCGGCAAGGCCTGGCAGGCCGCGGTCGGCCTCAGCGACGAGCAGCTCAAGGCCGGCGTCAACATGCCGCTGATCTTCGGCTTGTGCTTCGTGCTCGAGTTCGTCGTCGTGCTCATGCTCGGCCACCTGTTCGCGCGGATTCAGCCCGGCGACCACGCCAAGATGATGATGGCCACGGGCTTCGGCCTCGCGATCATGTCGCCGGCGATCGGCATCAGCTATCTCTACCAGCGCAAGCCGCTCAAGCTGTTCCTGATCGACGCGGGGCACTTCGTCGTCGGCATGGCCGCGGTCGGCGCGGTGTTCGTGCTGCTGGATTGAATCCCTTCCCCCTTGATGGGGGAAGGATAGCGTAGCTTGCTCGCGAAGCGAGCTAGCGAAGCTTGGATGGGGGGTGAGCGCGCCGCAAGCGCTGCGCCTGATTGCGCGCTCACCCCCATCCAACTCCGACTAAGCCACTGCGTGGCTAAGTCTCTGTATCCTTCCCCCATCAAGGGGGAAGGGCTCGTGTGAAGGTGAATTCTTCCAAGGAGAGGAAACGATGGGAACCGACATCCACTGGCTCGCGGTGCTCGTCGCGGGCGTTTCGGGCTTCGCGGTCGGCGGCGTGTGGTACGGGCCGCTGTTCCTCAAGCCGTGGCTGCGCGCCGAGGGCAAGACCAAGGAGCAGATGGGGGGCGGCCACCCGGCCATGGTGTTCGGCCTCGCCTTCCTGTGCAACCTGTTCTCGGCCTTCATCCTCGACCACACGGTGGCGACTTACGGCGATCCCGACATGGCGCTCACGGTGATGATCACCGTCGGCGTCGCGCTCGGCTTCGTGGTCCCGGCCTACGGGGTCAACTACCTGTTCGCCGGGCGCAAGCTCGCGCTGTTCCTGATCGACGCCGGCTACTGGGTGGTGACCTACACGGTGATGGGCGTGATTCTCGAGCTGCTGG
This sequence comes from Croceibacterium sp., assembly GCA_036519255.1. GTDB lineage: Bacteria > Pseudomonadota > Alphaproteobacteria > Sphingomonadales > Sphingomonadaceae > Croceibacterium_A. The sequence continues at coordinate 13,275 of DATDLP010000156.1, read as the reverse complement.
CCTGACGCCCGGCCACGCGCCGAAGTCATGCCAAGAAAAGATCGCGTTTTCGTTCGCGGCCGGAACAAGTAAAGAGGCAATGGACGGATAGCGCCAAGGGGGGAAATGCCATGCCGCCGCAGGAAACAGATCCACTCGACGCCGCGATAGGCGGCATCAAGAGCAAGACGGTCCAGGAAACGCTGCGCGCGCGCGCGAGCGGCGCGACCGAGGACGACAAGCTGCGCATCCTGCGGCTGGCGCAGGATATCCGCGCCGGGCAGGGCGGGATCAGCTGGCCGGTGGTCGCGGTCGGCGTCGCCGGGCTCGCGCTGCTGATCTGGTTCCTCAGCACCACCAGCGACAGCTCGGCGCTGACCGACGTCTCGGCCGGGCGGCCGATCCTGATGCTGATCGTGATCCTGACCACGGTGGTGTTCGGCGGCATGATGCTCAACGCCGCGCTGTTCGGCTCGCCGTCGGACGACGCGGCCGAGCGCTTCCAGCGCGGGCGCGAGGTGTTCCTCGTGTTCTCGGGCATCTGCGCGACGGTGGTCGGGTTCTACTTCGGCTCGGGCACCGCCAACGCGCCGCGTCCGGGCGACGCCTCGATGCACGCCTCGCTCGGCGCGGACGGCACGATCACCGCCACCGTCGTCGGCGGGGCGCCGCCGCACACCGTGGCCTTGCTCAAGGACGGCGAGAGCTTCCCGTTCACCGCCGACGCCGACGACAGCAACAAGTTCACCCTCGCGGTCGATCCGGCGCTCTGCCCGGTCGACGGCAACTACCAGGTCACCGGAACGCACGCCTACCCGCCGGTCGCGGTCACCTTCTCGAGCGACGAGCTGGCGAGCGCCAGCTGGACCCAGTGCGGCGAGGGCGAGGGCGAGGCCGCGGAGGGCGATGGCGGCGCGGCCGGGGAGGCGGGCGATGAGCCGCCTGCGGAGACCCCCGCGGCGACGGCCGGGTAGTCAGGCCTCGGTCGCTCCGGTCGGCCTGATCTCGACCACCATGTCGCCTTCCTGCAGCCGGCCCGCCTCGGCTTCCCAGAAGCCGCAGGCGCCGCCGTTGCGGTAGATCCTCAGGCCCTGGCCGCCGGTGGCGAGCTCGTGCAGCGACTTGCCGATCTCTTGCGGAAGCACCGGCCGCTCGATCAGCTGGACCTTGCCGCCGACCGAGGCGAGGTCGGCGAGGTAGTCGGCGATGTGCTCGCCTTGCGCGCTGCCCGCGAGCAGCAGCCCGGTGAAGCGCACCGGGTTGATCACGTTGTTGGCTCCGGCCTGGTGCGCGAGGATCTCGTTGTCCGCGGTGCGGATCACCACGCTGATCGGCACGCCCGGCGCGAGGTGGCGCGCGGTCAGCACCATCAGGATCGAGGCGTCGTCGCGCCCGGCCGAGACCAGCACCGTGCGCGCCTTGTCGATCCGCACCGCCATCTGGTTCTCGTCGCGCGTCGCGTCGGCCTCGATCACGTTGCAGCCCATCTCCTCGGCCACCGCGAGGCGCTCGGGGTCCGCGTCCATCACCACGATGCAGTGCGGGTCGGTCCCGCGCTCGATCAGCTCGCACACCGCCTCCGAGCCCGAGACGCCGAAGCCGAGCACGACGATGTGGTCCGACAGCTTGTCCTGGATGCGCGCCATGCGCCATTTCTCCCAACCGCGCTTGATCACATAGTTATAGGCCGCGCCGACGAAGATGAAGAGCACCAGCACCCGGATCGGCGTGACCAGCACCGCCTCGACCAGCCGCGCTTGGTCGCTCACCGGGGCGATGTCGCCGAACCCGGTGGTGGTGATCGAGATCATCGTGAAATAGACCACGTCGAGGAAGCTCACGTGCCCGTCGTGGCTGTCCTTGAGCCCCTCGGCGTCGAGCCAGTGGATCAGCACCACCGTCGAGACCAGCACGAACACCGCACCGAGCCGCAGGCCCACGTCGCCCCACACCGGTATCCTGACCGCACGGCGCAGCGGCGAAAAGCGCGCCGCGCGCGCCGACGGCGTCATCGCAGGCGGGCGGCTAGTCACGGTCGAGCCGCAGCAGCGGCGTCGGGTCGACCGGCTCGGCGCCGTGGCGGATCTCGAAGTGCAGCTCGGGCCGCTCGGCGTCGCCGGCCTGTCCACCGAGCCCGATCCGCTCGCCCGCGGTCACGGTCTCGCCCTTGGCCACGGTGATCCGCGCAAGGTGGCCGTAGCGGCTCTGCCAGCCGTTGCCGTGATCGATCACCACCAGCCGGCCGAACCGCTCCGCATCCTCGTCGGCGACGAGCACGGTGCCGCCGGCCGCGGCGCGGACCATGTCGCCGGCGGTGACCGCGAAGTCGATCCCCTCGTGCCCGCCGCCGTCGGACCGCCGGCGCCAGCCGAGCAGCACCTCGCCGTCGTGCGGGACGGAGAAGTAAGGCTGGTCGATCGTGGTGAACGGCGCTCGCTCGGGCATGAGCGCGGGGATGATCAGCCGCTGCCCGGTCCGCACGGTGCCCTTGTCGTCGAGGTCGTTGGCCAGCGCGATCTGCGCGAACGGCACGCCGTACTGGTAGGCGATGCCGAACCCGGTCTCGCCGCGCTTGACCACGTGGGTGCGCTGGCGCGGGATGACGAGCTTCTGCCCGCTGCGGATCGCGTACGGCTGGCTCAGCCCGTTGGCTTCGGCGACCACCACCAGCGGCACCCCCGCGCGGTTGGCGATGCCGCGCAGCGTCTCGCCGGCTTCGACCACGTGCTCGGTCTCGGTCCTGGGGTCGCCCGCCGCGATCAGCAGCAATGCTGCCAGCGGAAGGGCGATCCGCCTCACGCCGCGTAGCGCTCCGCGAGGTTGCCGATCGCGGCGTGGTGCGTGAGGTCGAGCTGCAGCGGGGTCACCGCGATATAGCCCTCGTTGACCGCCTCGAGGTCGGTGCCGTGGTCGAGCGTGTGCTCGATGTCGTGCAGCCCGAACCAGAAGTACGGCCGCCCGCGCGGATCGGTGCCTTCGATCAGCGAGCCGCGCGCGTAGTCGTGGAAGCCCTGCCGGACCACGCGGATGCCCTTCACCTCGGCGGCCGCCAGTGCCGGGAAGTTGATGTTCACCACCGTACGCTTGGCCATCTGCAGGTCGAGCAACGGCGCGAGCGCCTTCGCCGCCCACGCCTCGGCTGCCGCGAACCCGTGCCCCGCATCGCGCAGCGCCTGGCTCATCGCCACTGCCGGGATCCCCGCCAGCGCGCCTTCCATCGCCGCCGAGATCGTGCCCGAGTAGGTCACGTCGTCGGCCAGGTTCTCGCCGTTGTTGATCCCCGAGATGATCAGGTCGGGCGCCTTGTCGGCGAACAGCTTGCGCAGCGCGAGGTTGACCGCGTCGGTCGGCGTGCCGGTGACCGAGAACCGCTGCCGCCCATGCTCGCGCAGCCGCACCGGCAGGTGCAGCGTGAGCGAGTGCCCGGCACCCGAGTTCTCCTCGGCCGGCGCGCAGACCCACACGTCGTCGCTGAGCTGCGCGGCGATCGCCTCGAGCACTGCCATGCCCGGTGCGTTGATGCCGTCGTCGTTGGTCAGCAGGATGCGCATCACGGCACCAGCCGTTCGACGCCGCCCATGTACGGCGCGAGCGCCGAGGGCACCGTGACCGAGCCGTCCTCCTGCTGGTAGTTCTCGAGCACCGCCACCAGCGTGCGCCCGACCGCGAGCCCCGAGCCGTTGAGCGTGTGCACGAACGCGGTGCCCTTCTGCCCTTCCGGCCGGTAGCGCGCGTTCATCCGCCGCGCCTGGTAGTCGCCGCACCACGAGACCGAGCTGATCTCGCGATACGCGCCCTGGCCCGGCAGCCAGACCTCGAGGTCGTAAGTCTTCCTCGCGCCCGCGCCCATGTCGCCGGCGCACAGCAGCATGCGGCGATACGGCAATTCGAGCGCCTCGAGCACAAGCTCGGCCGAGCGGACCATGTGCTCGTGCTCGCCTTGCCAGTCCTCGGCCTTGCAGATCGCCACCAGCTCGACCTTCTCGAACTGGTGCTGGCGAATGAACCCGCGCGTGTCCTTGCCCGCGGCGCCGGCTTCCGAGCGGAAGCACGGGGTCAGCGCGGTCAGGCGCATCGGCTGCGACAGGTCGTCGAGGATCTGCTCGCGCACCGAGTTGGTCAGCGAGACCTCGGCGGTTGGGATCAGCCAGCGCCCGTCGGTGGTGCGGAACAGGTCGTCGGCGAACTTGGGCAACTGCCCGGTGCCGAACACGGCCTCGTCGCGGACCAACAGCGGCGGGTTGCACTCGGTGTAGCCGCGCTCGCCGCTCTGGAAGTCGAGCATGAATTGCGCCAGCGCCCGGTGCAGCCGCGCCATGTGGCCGCGCAGGAAAGTGAAGCGCGCGCCGCTCATCGCCGCGCCGGTCTCGAAGTCGAGCCCGAGCGCCGGGCCGAGGTCGGCGTGCTCCTGCGGATCGAACGCGAAGTTGCGTTGCTGGCCCCAGCGCGACATCTCGATGTTGCCGCTCTCGTCCTCGCCCGCCGGAACTTCGTCGAGCGGAATGTTCGGCAGCGCGGCGAGAAAGGCCTCGAGCTCGGCGCCGAGCGCGCGATCCTCGTCCTCGAGCCTAGGCAGCGTGTCCTTGAGCGTGGCGACTTCGGCCTTGAGCGCCTCGGCGGTCGCGGTGTCGCCTTTGCCCATCGCGGCGCCGATCGCCTTCGACGCCTCGTTGCGCCGCGCCTGCGCCTCCTGCACCTGCCGGGTGACTGCCCGGCGGCGCTCGTCGAGCTCGAGAATCCGGGCCGCGACCGGCTCGGCGCCGCGCCGGGCGAGGCCGGCGTCGAAAGCTTGCGGGTTCTCGCGGATGGCGCGCATGTCGTGCATGGTCGCGGCACTATGCATGTCCTGCGCGGCTGGCAAGCCGGCCCACGGCTCATGCCATCTGGTAGCGGCACCCTAGGGTCGGGAACGGCCTTGCAACCCACGGGTAATCTTGTCACTTTCGCCACGATTCAGCCGCATCGGGACAAGTCGCGCTTGACCGAAGAGACCCTGCTTCCCCCGCGGCGCACGCGGTTCATCGATGCGATGAATGTCGCGATGCGCGCCGGGCGGAAGATCGGGTTCGCCGATACGCCGGTGCTCGAGAAGGACACGCTGCTGCGCCGCGCCTGCGAGCACACCGGGCTCGACGATTTCGGCCAGGACCGCTGGTTTGAGCAGCCGCTCGAAGCCCTGCTCGAAGCGATCCGGTCCGAGGCGAAGCTCAACCCGGCCGGCGAATGGACCGCGCGCGCGCAGATCGAGAAGATGCTGCAGGACCGGTTGCGCGCCGAGGAATGGTTCGCGCGGCATCCCGAAATTCTCTCCCGGCCGCTGCCGCACCCGGTGATCGTGGTCGGGCCGATGCGGTCGGGCACCACGCGCATGCACCGGCTGCTCGCGGCCGATCACCGCTTCACGCACATGCGCAGCTTCGAGACGATCAGCCCGGTGCCGCGGCCCGGGTTCGTGCCCGGCAGCGGCGACGACTTCCGCGTCACGCTGGCCAAACGGATCACCCGCGTCGCCCGCCTCGCCAACCCGCGCACGCTGACGATCCATCCGACCGGACCGCTCGAGCCCGAGGAGGAGCTGGGCCTGCTGGTGCAAAGCTTCTGGAGCACCAAGCACGACGCGCAGTGGTGGATCCCGAGCTACGGCCGCTGGTGCGAGCAGCAGGACCCGACGCCCGCCTACCGCCAGCTCGCGCGCCTGCTGCGGCTGGTCGGCTGGTCGCAGCAGGCCTCGAGCCTGCGCCCGTGGGTGCTCAAGACCCCGCAGCACATGATGGACCTGCCGGTGCTGCTGGCGACCTTCCCCGACGCGCGGCTGATCTTCACCCACCGCGATCCGCTCGCGGTGGTCGGCAGCGCCGCCTCGCTCGCGTGGAACCAGACCGTGATCTACTCCGACCACGCGATCCCCGGACGCGTCGGGCGCGAATGGCTGCGCAAGACCCGGCTGCAGGTCGAGCGGATGCACGCGGCACGGCGCGACATCCCGGCCGAACGGCAGATCGACATCCACTACGAGGAGATGGAGCGCGACTGGCGCGGCACGATGGCGCGGGTCTACCGCTTCCTCGGGCTCGAGCTCGAGCCCGCGCTGCCGGCGATGGAGGCCTACCAGCGGCGCACCGCGGCGCTCAAGCGCCCGCCGCACGAATACAGCCTCGCCGAGTTCGGCCTCAGCCCCGGGCGCGTGCTCGACGAGCTTGGGGATTATGTGCGCAACTACGGCATCGCGATCGAGAAGCGGGCGGTTGCTGCGGTTTGACGCTGGGCGATCTGGGGCTGGCGTTGGGACGGTTTTGGGTGCCACATTGTCTCATGCGAGCAGCGCCGAACGTCCGCTGTGCGTCCCTTCTACGCCGTTGTGCCCATTGGACGCCGATCCCGAAACCTGCTGTCAAATCGGCAAAAGAGAGAGGGCACTACGACGGTGCGGAATGGCACAAAGTTGCCGTTAGACTAAAGGTCAACGCGTTACTCTGTAGCTCTCGTCGGGCACCTGTTTGCGAGCCTCCCAATCGAGAAATCGGATGAGGCCTTGGTCCTTCAATTCCGCCGCTATGCGCCCGAGCCGTGTCTTTCTCACCCCGCATTTTGCGAGAATCGGCGGCCAGAGAGCGCCATAGGTGACGGACTGCGGATTTGTGGGCACGCCGTTCAAGATGGCGGCACGTGCGGCGGCCTCCTGCGCGGCCATCCAGCGTCCGGCGAATTCGTTGCCGGTCATCACGCTGCCAAACATGTCTGTGGTACCAAAGAGTTTCTCGCGCTTAGCAATCTGGAGATCCGCCCGAACTTGGTCCTGCGCCTTAAGGGCCGAATGCTGGCAATCGCGAAATACCTCGATGCCCTTTGTACTGCGGGTAGCGTAGATCAAAGAAAAGAAGGTCCGGTCCTTGGTCGGAAATAGGACCGGAGTTTCCATCACATACGGGTAGCCCCCGAGCAGTTCGATTGCGGCGCTAATCGAATCCACTAGCACCCGTTTGCGTGCGTCCGCGACGGCTTCGCCCGGCAGCACCTCCAGATCATCGAGCCGGCGCTTCCATTCAGTGTCCGGCATCAGACGTTCAAGCCCAGCTTGGATCGCCGCGTTCGGCATTGATGCGGACCAGTTGATCATCGTGAACATGAAGTTGAACACGACTTCGCAATTGGGCCTCCGCAATAGCGGGGCGACCGCCCGCATGTCGATTTTCCAGCCCTTCGGATCCATAAGCACAAATGAGAAGGCGTCAGATGGGACCGATTGAAGTAGATCAGGAACGAGATTCACGAAGTCGCCGTTGAACGTCCTAATCGTGATGTCTGGATAGCGCGGTATGATCTCTTGCAGACGGGCATGTGCGTCCGGATCCTTTTCGACGAGCAGAGCCGTCATCTTTCGTTCGCCGCGTCCGATTTTGGCCCATACTTGCTTGGCGCCTCGAAGCGTTTCGAGGGCAATCCCAAACGAGGTGTCCTCGAAGTTCTGCCCTTGATCATTCCAAGGACCGGAGAAGCCGTCGATGTAGACGACGTCACGGTGGCTTGCGACTTTGAACACGAGCCTCTCGACGTACTCGGCAAGAAAGTGGTGCTTAACGTAAGCCTGCTCGCGACCACCGTAGTTCGCCAAGTCCGGACGCATCAGGCGGCTCGAGACGCTACAGGCAGGGGAAGCTCATTCCATTCACGGCCGTCGAGGTCTCGGCCACCGGTCTTCGGGCGGATGCCGCCCCACTGCTTGAAGAAGAACGCCACCCGTTGTCCGGCACACTGGTCGCGGACCTCACGAGCCCATTCGATCGCCATTGGCCGTGCTCCGGGGCCGCTCTCGCCGCCCGCTATCACCCAGTGAATGCCGGCAAGGTCAATCTTGCCGAGCGCGCCGATTAGCGGCTCGATTGAGAGGAAGCGCACGGCGGCCGGGGCTTCGCGGAGGTGCGAGATTCTCGCCCTCGAGCGGCCATCCTCGACCGAAACGCCTACCCAGATGTGAGCTGGCGGGGGTACATCGCGATAGCGGCGTTTGAGGTAGTCGCGCATCAGCGAGCTGCGCTTCGTTAGCACTTGGAAGACGTGCCAGTCGGCCTGCTCCATCGTGTCGAAGACGCTGTCGATGAAGGGGCGGGGCACTGCCTTGTGAAAAAGGTCACTCATCGAGTTCACGAAGATCATCCGTGAGCGTTTCCATGACATCGGTTGACCGATGCGCTCGGGCCGAAGAGTCAGATCGAAACCGCTTTCAAACGGATGGCCAGGCACTCCGCGCCATCGCTCCGAAAAGCGGGCGGCGTAGCAGTTGTCGCACCCTGCAGTTATCTTCGTGCACCCAGTCACTGGGTTCCACGTCGCGTCGGTCCACTCGATTGCACTGCCATCGGCCATCAAATACGCGCTCTCGGAACGAACCATGAATCTGGCACATCGTGACTGGCAGCGCAATGAGTTTACCGCTCATTGCGAGAGCCATCTCCTGACACGCTCAGAAGGGCTACGATGGTGGCGCCGTTCTTGTCAGAGACTGTTCCGCTACCGGCCAATTCGGGGCGCTGATCCTGAAACGGCTGTTCCCACGGACGCCGGGCTCGGCACATGCCATGTCGAGCAGTTGGTGCTATGACTTGGTTCATGGCGACCAAACTTTCGTCCCAGCAGTCGGGGACACTTGGCGAGCTACTCGCCGTGGCTAAGCTGAACACGCTTGGCCATGCCGCGTACCTCAGCCCCGAAGGGGCGCCGGGTCATGACGCCATTGTGATTGTGGGGGGCGAGGCAAAGTCGATAGAGGTGAAAACTCGCCAGTTCCTGAACCGCCCGTCCGAGATCACCCGCTGGCCCGTTGAAATAGCCGCCAAGGGCGATGCTGACTTCTTTCTGTTTATCGAGCTCGACTTGCGTACCCTTACGCCAACCTTCTATCTGCTGACGAACTCACAGGCTCGGGAGGCCCACAGGGACTACAAAGGCGGCGGGAACTGCACCCCGCCTCATGTAAGGCGGATAGCGCGACCGAACGACTTCTCTGCGCTTGATAGAGAAAAGCAGAATTCGCCCCCACAAGAAGTAGAAAAATCGCTAGGCTAGGAGCAATGCTCGGCGAAGCGAGGGCAGGTTTGCGCATATCTTCCTCGAAGCAGCCCGTCCGCTTGCGGCCATGGCCAGGCGTCTCGCGCCTTGATCTCGAACACCCACGTCGATTCCTTGCGTCGAAACCGCTTCACCCACCCGTAAACCCGCTATCATAAAGCCGCTGCACGAACGCCGCCGTCGGCCTCGCGCGCAGCTCGTCGCCGAGCGCGCGCATCGTGGGCGGTTGCTGCTCGGGCGGGGGCATCTTCGCGCCGTAGCCGCGCGGCAGCAGGATCGGGGCGGTGGCGCCGCACAGCGCGATGTCGCCCATCGTCAGCCGGTCGCCGCGCAAGTAGCGGCGGCCGTCGGCGATCAGGCTGTCGGTGGCGTCGAAGGTCGCGCGCATCAGGTCGGCCGACGCGGCGGCGTTCTCCGGCGACAGCTTGAGCAGCTTGGTGAACAGCCCGCTGAGCAGGCCGTACACCACCGGCACCAGCTTGCCCTCGAGCCACGGCACCGGCTCGGCGAAGATCGGCGCCATCACCGCGCGCTCGGGCAGCAGGTGGTAGTACGAGAACACCGCGATGTCGTGGCCGGTGCCACTGTTGTAGGTCTTCCAGTCTTGCGCGACCTCGCTGGCCAGCGGCTCCTCGGTCGGGGCGAGGCGGCGTTCGGGCGGCAGCGTGGCGTCGAAGTGCGCGATCACCTCCGCTGGGCCGGTCAGCGCATAGCCCTTGCCGTAGACCAGCGGGATGAACCCGCGTCCGCCGTGGAACAGCGTCAGCAGCGAGACCCAGCCGAACAGGTGATCGCGCTCGTCGACGTCGAGCCCGTAGTAGCGGCAGACGAGGCGCGTGGTTTCGCTGTCGACCATCGGGGCGAAAGTCAGCATCTTCGCCCGTGTGGCGCTTGTGGTCATGGGTCGAACTCGAGGTGGAGGTGCTGCGGGAACGGCGTCCCGGCCTTGTCGAGCTGCCCGCGCGCGCCGGGGGCGCGGCGCAGGTTGCGCTGGGCGAGCAGCGGCTTGAGCACCGCGGGCAGGAACGCGCGGTTGATGTGCGCGCCGAAGCAGGCGTGCATGCCGTAGCCCCACAGGATGTAGGTCTCCCACGGCCGGTCGAGGCGGAAGCTCGTGGCGTCGGGGATCTCGAGCGGATCGAACATCGCCGACAGCGTGACCGCGAGCACCATCGTGTCCTTGGGGATGCGGCGGCCGCGCAACGTGCCGCCCGCGATCGTGGTGTCGCGCATCGCGCGGCGGTAGATGAGCGGGTTTTGCGGGCGGAAGCGCAGCGCCTCGAAGACATAGGCGGCGAGCGTCGCGTCGTCGTCCCCGCGCGCCGCCGCGCAGGCGCCGGCGAGCGCGTCGGGCCGGTCGAGCAGCTCGTCGAGCGCGAGGTTGGCGGCGCCCGACAGCGTCGGCAGCTCGCCGATCAGCAGGCCGATCAGGTTGTTGCGGATGTCCTTGTCGCTCATCCCCGGCAGGTCGGCGCTGCCCATCGTCAGGCAGCGGCCGAGCACGTCGTCCTTGTCCTCGCCGCTCGCCCGGCGCGCGGCGATGTGGCCGTCGAGCCAGGCGCGGAACTCGGCCGCCGCGGCGGTCGCGCGCGCATCGAGCTCGGGCTCCGCCTTGAGGTCGATGAACAGATACCAGAACAGCAGCGAGGTCCATTCGGCGATCGTCGCCTCGGACGGGCCGGGGGTGCCGAAATAACGATCGAGGAGCCGCGCCGCGACCGGCATCGTCAGCGCCTGCGGCACGTCGATCGCGCCGGGCACCATGCCCACGATGTCGGCCGCCGTCTCGCTGACGCAGGGGACGACGATCGCCGGCACGTCGTCGCGCCGCACCGCCAGCCGCATGTTGGAGACGTCGCGCGTGTAGCGCGGGGTGTCCTGCATCCCGAGGAAGAAGTTCTCACCCCCGGTGATCATCTCCATCCGCGGGCCGTAGACCACGCCGAAATCGGCATCGCGGCTGAGGATGTCGATCACGTCGACCCGGCGCGTGGCGATCGCGGTGCCGTTGTTGGCGTAAGCGGTGATGATCTGCCGCTTGAGCACGAGGTTGGCGGGGATCAGCCGCAGCACCGCGAAGATCTTGCGCTGCCCGGCCATCGAGCCGAGCACCTCGCCGAGCCGGCTGCCCAGCGTGCCGCCTTTGCCGAACAGCGCGCCGATCCCGATTCCGATCAGCGCGAGCAGCGCGCCGAGGCCCTGAACGATCAGCAGCAGGCGGCGCCACAGCACCTTGGGCAGGTTGAGCAGCCATTGCACTGGGCGCCTCCTCTTCGATTGCGTGGGTGGCTCAGGTCGGGTCGATGATCCCCGTGCCGATCATCCGCAGCGCCGTCATGCTCGGGATGAAGAAGTAATCCCCGCCGCGCGGCTCGACGAGCTGCGGCAGCTTGTCGCAGATGAACGGCAGCCGCCCGAGCTCGGGATCGACCGGGATCAGCATCTTGGGCTCGTCGCGCTCGGCATGGTTGCCGATCACCGGGCAGGTGTCGCTGCCGGTGTTGAAGTCGAGCCCGTACTGCATCCACTGCTGCTGGACGAACTCGAACTGGCGGAACAGGCTGGTGCACAGCGCCATGAACACGATGCCGTGATCGCCGTCGTCGTGCGGCGCGTTGCGGTCGTATTTGCCGTAGGGCAGCCCGCGGCGCAGGATGCGGCGGCGGTTGATGATCCCCGACCCGAGGTTCGAGCAGCCGGTGTCCTTGTTGAACGTCGGCCCGAGCGAATCGCGCGGGTTGGCGCGGCGCAAGTGCGAGGTCATCGGGCAGCCGGTGCCGGCCGGGTCCGAGGCGTAAGTGAACTTGGTGAACCTGAGCGCGATCTCGGCGAGCTTGACCTTGTCCTTGGCGGCTTGCGCCTTGTCGAGCTCGGCGACGAACCGGCGCCAGTCGGCGTAAGTCGGCGCGGCGGACAGCGGCACGCCGTCGTGCCAGCGGCCGACGATCTTGGCCTTGATCGTGTCGACCGCTTCGCCGTGCGGCACGCCGAACATGCGCGCGTAGCGCTTGGCCTGGTCGTCGATGTAGTCGTGGAAGGTGCCGACGTCCTCGTGCAGCTTGCGATAGGCCATGAAGGTGCCGTTGCGGCTGAACGCGATCGGCATCGCGCCGCCGGCGGTCTCCTGCGCCTCGTCGGGATAGCCGAGCAGGAACTCGCCGGTCGCCAGCGGCGCCCAGGTCTGGTCGGGCAGCAGCTTGCCGCCGCCGGCGACGCGCAGCCGCTCGGCCTCGCCCGAGAACTGGCCCGAGAACACCGGATCGCCGAACCCGTCGGACAGGCCGAAGTGCTCCTTATTGGTCGGCGCCCAGCAGTTGGGCTCGCCTTCGCGCAGCACGGCGGAGAGGTCCTGCCAGCGCGCGTTGTTCGGGCCGACGCCGTCGAGCAGCACGACGCCGCCGTTCGACTGCGCGCAGAGCTGCTCGATCTCTTTCGTCACGCCATCGAGCTCGGGGCAGGGCGTGCCGTCCTGATTCATCTGCGCGTAGAGCGTGAGCAGGATGTGCACCCGCTTGTCGCCGCGCGAATTGCGCCACACCGCGTCGCGCCGGTCGAGGAACGGGTCGTCGCCGAGCATCGCGGCGCGCGTTTCCATCCCGTCGATGAACTCGTCGGGCATGCCGCGCAGCGTGCGCGTGGGCACCCCGAGCGCGAGCAGGCCGTAGAAGGTGAAGCCGAGGTTGATCGTCACCTTGGGCTTGATGAGCTGCACGCGGCCCGGATAGTCGGGCACGCCTTGCGCGCGGGCGATGTCCTTCACGCGCGGGTTGCGCGTGCGCACCAGCGGTTCCTCGCGCGCGGGATCCTTCCACCGCGCCGCGGTGGTGATCCGCGGGCGCATCGCCTCGACGAACGCCCGGCCGCGCCGCGCGTCGCGCACCGTCAGGTAGAAGTTGCGTCCTTTGGGAAAGCCGTCGCCGAAGGTGCGCAGGATGCCGCCCTGGATGTCGGCGAGGTCGAGCAGCGTGGGCGCCGGGGTCGGAAGAGGGGTGGTCATGCCGCGTCTCCCGGCAGTTTGCTGCGGATCACGCCGGCCGGCTGCGTCGGCCCGTCGAGGTCGGTGGGCCGGTTCTTGTCGAGGAAGGCGCGGAACGCCGCGCCCCATTCGGCCGGATCGCGATGCTGTTGCTCGATCGCGAAGCGGGTGAACGCCTGCTGCAGGTAGAGGCTCTTGAGCACGTGGCGCAGCGAGGTGCCGGGCGCCGCGGGGAACGCCTTGTTGCCGGTGCT
>DATDLP010000155.1:0-2279 GCA_036519255.1 Croceibacterium sp. | reverse complement strand
ACGAAGCTCGGGTGGCCGGTCGCGTTGCCGAGGTTGAGCAGGCGGCCCTCCGAGAGCACGATGATCGAGTGGCCGTCGCTGAAGCGCCACTCGTCGACCTGCGGCTTGATGTTCACCCGCTCGATGCCGTCGACCCGCTCGAGGCCGGCCATGTCGATCTCGTTGTCGAAATGCCCGATGTTGCCCACGATCGCCTGATGCTTCATGCGCCCCATGTGGGCGGCGGTGATGATGTCCCTGTTTCCCGTGGCGGTGATGAAGATGTCCACTTCCTCGACCACGTCGTCGAGGCGCACGACCTGGTAGCCGTCCATGCACGCCTGGAGGGCGCAGATCGGGTCGATCTCGGCCACGAGCACGCGCGCGCCCTGGCCGCGCAGCGACTGCGCGCAACCCTTGCCGACGTCGCCGTAGCCCAGGATGAGAGCGCTCTTGCCGGCGATCATCACGTCGGTGGCGCGGTTGATGCCGTCGATCAGCGAGTGGCGGCAGCCGTAGAGGTTGTCGAACTTCGACTTCGTGACCGAGTCGTTCACGTTGATCGCCGGGAACAGGAGGGTGCCCTGCTGGTACATCTCGTAGAGCCGATGCACGCCGGTGGTGGTCTCCTCGGTCACCCCCTGGATGCCCGCGCCGATCCGCGTCCACTTCTGCGGGTCGTCGGCGATCGAGCGCTTCAGGAGCGAGAGGAACACGCGAAACTCCTCGGACTCGGCGCTCTCGGGATCCGGAACGGCGCCCGCCTTCTCGAACTCGGCGCCTTTGTGCACCAGCAGCGTGGCGTCGCCGCCGTCGTCGAGGATCATGTTCGGGCCCTTGATGCCATCCCGCCCACCCCAGCTGAGCGCGCGCTCGGTGCACCACCAGTACTCCTCGAGCGTCTCTCCCTTCCAGGCGAACACCGGGATACCGGCCGCGGCGATGGCGGCTGCGGCGTGGTCCTGGGTCGAGAAGATGTTGCAGGACACCCAGCGCACCTCCGCGCCGAGAGCGACCAGCGTCTCGATCAGCACCGCGGTCTGCACGGTCATGTGCAGCGAGCCCATGATGCGCGCTCCCGCAAGTGGCCGGCTCTCGCCGAACTCCTCGCGCATCGCCATCAGGCCAGGCATCTCGTGCTCGGCCAGCCTGATCTCCTTGCGGCCGAAATCGGCCAGCGAGATGTCGGCAACCCTGTAGTCCTGCTCCCTCGTCGTCTCGGTGACGGTCATGCGGCGGCGTTCTCCGTTATCGGGGGGTTCGGGGGGTCAAGTGCGAGCAGGCGCTCGTGCTTCTCCTGCTCCCAGTGCAGCCAGTCGCTCGTCGCGACGCCCTCGGGACGCTGCGGGCGCTCGGCAAACCATGTGTCGAGCGCGGCCCGCAGGTCGGCGTCAGCTTCGAGGCGCCGGGCGAAGGCCACATCCGACAGCGCGCAGTCGAACCGGGCGAGCAGCTCACGCAGCGTGCGCAGGCGCTGCAGCTCGCCCGGTCCGAAGATGCGATAGCCGGACGGCGTGCGGGGAAGCTCGATCAGGCCGGCGCTCTCGATATAGCGCAGCATTCGCGGCGACCATCCGGTCGTCTGCGCCGCCTCGTTGATCGTGAGCCCCTCGCGCATCGCGGGTCAACCTTACCACGGTCGTGTCAAGGTTTATGCAGCGGGCCCGACGCAACCACCTCGAACGCGCTCCCCGGTATCTGCTTGAGGTCGTCGAGCGCCTCGTCGTTCCAGCGCGGGTCGGAGGCTCCGGAGATGAACCAGCTCGAGCCGTTGTCGGCAACGAACATGCCGTAGCGCTTGAGCGCCGAGAGGATCACCTGCGCTTCGCGCGAGTAGCCGCCGATCGCAAACGACGACTTCAGGCGCAGGCGCAGACCCATGGGCGGGAGGTTCGGGTCGGTCGCATCCGAGGCGAAGTGGGTGGCGGGATGAACGTAGGCGCGCTGGGTCGCGCTCACCGTGAAGCGCAGGGCGTGGCGGATCGCGCCGGCCCGCACCTCGTCGTAGCGCACGAGCCCGGGCAGGATGGGCAGGCCGGCGGCGTCGGCCGAGGTCCAGCCGTCGGGCCGCGGGGCGCCAGTGCGCAGATCGAAGACCGCCCCCGAATAGGCGCTCCAACTTCCGCCCCCGAAGCTGGCGGAGAACAGCTCGTAGAGTCGGCAGGAGCCTTCCTGCAGGGCGAGCACGTGGCGATCCGACCCGGCTTCCACGGGCGCGTTGGCGGGAATCGGGTAGGGGCCGGGATCGGACTCGTCGGCCTCCGAGAACACGCCCGGCAGCCGCGGCTGCGAGGCGGGGA
>DATDLP010000154.1:0-14381 GCA_036519255.1 Croceibacterium sp. | reverse complement strand
CCGACGCCGGGCAGGTCGTGGACCAGCGGAATGCCCATGTCTGATAGGTGCGCGGCCGGACCGATGCCCGACAGCATCAGGAGCTGCGGCGAGTTGTACGATCCGCCCGACAGGATCACCTCGCCCGCCTTGGCCGTGCGGACTTCGCCTTCGACCTCGTACTCGACGCCGCTGGCGCGGCCGTCCTCGACCACGACCTTGCGGGTCAGCGCATTGGTCACGACCGCGAGGTTGGGCCGCTGCATCGCCGGCTTGAGATAGGCCTCGTAAGTCGAAGCGCGGCGGCCCCTCTCGTCGATCGTCAGCTCGACCAGGCTCGCGCCTTCCTCGTCCCCCGTGTGGATGTCCTCGGTCACCGGCAGGCCGGCGTTGGCCACCGCCTGCATCAGTTCGTCGTGGAGCAGGTAGTCGGTGTTGTTCTTGGTGATCGGTAGCGGGCCCGCGCTCCCGTAGTGCTCGGTCCCGCGCCACGAGCGCTCCATCCGCCGGAAGTACGGCAGGACCTCGGCGTGGCTCCACCCGCGCGCGCCCTTCTGCGCCCAGCGGTCGTAGTCGGCCGAATGGCCGCGCATGTAGACCATGCCGTTGATCGAGCTCGACCCGCCGAGCAGCCGCCCGCGCGGCAGGAACAGGCGGCGGCCGTTGAGCGTCGGCTCCGGCTCGGTCATCATCCGCCAGGTCAGCTCGGGCTTGAGCATGGCCTTCATCATGCCGAGCGGCATGCGGATCAGGAACTTGTCGGCGCCCCCGCCCGCTTCGAGCAGCAGCACGCGCGTCTTCGGATCTTCGGTCAGCCGCGCGGCGAGCACGCAACCGGCCGATCCCGCGCCGACGATCACGTAGTCGAACTGGCCCTCCAGTGTTTCTCTCCCGCGCTCGCGCGTTTGTAAGTCGTGCTTACAATCTGCGATTAGCGCAGGTCCAGCCTAGGAGCCAGATGGCTTCGAATCGTCAGAAGTGGAAGATCGGCTTGCACTACTCGGACGACTCCTCCGGGCTTCCGAGTTTAGAAGAAGAAGACCTCCTTTGGCAGCTTCCACTCGCCTGATATCAATCCAATAGCGTTCGCGCTCGTTAAGATCGCTGGCTGCACAGTTCTCCAGCACCGTGACGAAAATTGCGCTGCCAGCTTCGCGGCCACGATGGAGTTCATGGTGTATTTCACGAAAGCCAGCCGGGCTCCCCTTCCGGTAGGGGCTGCCATCCTGTAGTTTCCGCACGTTATTTGGATACTCGCGAATGCGTTTCCTCAACCTTTTCGATTTACCAACGTATCGAGCCTTCCCTACGATCGTCCATTCGTAGATGCCGGGTTGGCCAAGATCGATCGCGTCGGGCTCCGCAAACATCCACCAATCGTCCGTCACCTTTTTTCTCCCTCTGGTGGAATTCCGCCTCTGCAGTCTAAGGGCACTGTCCTAATAGTTCTTTGTGCCGTGGAGAGCATGCCGTGACCGTCCAGACCCCAATCGAGAATCGCATGGAGGCCTTCCGCGCACGCTGGGACGGCAAGGTCGGCAAGATGCTGATCGGCGGCGAGTGGCGCGAGGCGGCCAGCGGCGAGACGTTCGCCACCGAGGACCCGAGCACCGGCGAGAAGCTGGCCGACGTGGCGAGCGCCGGCCAGGCCGACATCGACGCAGCCGTAGCTGCGGCGCGCGGGGCATTCGAAGGGTCGTGGGCCAAGGTCAAGCCGGCCGAACGCGCGGCGCTGATCCTCAAGCTGGCCGACCTGATCGAGGCGCGTGGCGAGGAGCTGGCGCTGACCGAGACGCTCGACGTGGGCCGGCCGATCCAGTTCAGCAAGATGATCGACGTCGGCGGCGCGGTGGGGCAGCTGCGCTACCAGGCCGGCTGGGCGACAAAGATCCAGGGCGAGACCAACGAGATCTCGGCCCCGGGCGAATGGCTCAGCTACGTGCTGCGCGAGCCCGTCGGCGTGGTCGGGCAGATCGTGCCGTGGAACTTCCCGCTGGCGATGGCCTGCGGCAAGCTCGGCCCGGCGCTCGCCGCCGGGTGCACGGTGGTGCTCAAGCCCGCCGAGCAGACTCCGCTGTCGACGATCATCCTCGCCGAGCTGGCGCTCGAGGCGGGGTTCCCAGAGGGCGTGATCAACGTGATCACCGGCTACGGCCGTACCGCGGGCGCGATGCTGGCGAGCCATATGGATGTCGACAAGGTGGCGTTCACCGGTTCGACGGTGACGGGCCGGGCGATCATCGAGGCGTCAAAGAGCAACTTCAAGCGCGTCAGCCTCGAGCTCGGCGGCAAGTCGCCGACCTTCATCTTCGCCGACGCGGACCTCAAGAAGGCGATCCCGGCGGCAGCGATGGGCATCTTCTTCAACGCCGGCCAGGTCTGCGCCGCGGGTTCGCGCCTGTTCGTGCAGGAGGAAGTCGCCGACCAGGTGCTCGAGGGCGTGGCCGGGATGGCGAAGATGCTGCGCGTCGGCCACACGCTCGATCCCGAGACGATGATCGGGCCGCTCGTCAGCGAGGTCCAGCTCGACCGGGTCACCGGCTACATCGAGAGCGGCCGGCAGGAAGGCGCCAGCGTGCTCGTCGGCGGCGGGCGCAAGGACGGGCCCGGCTGGTTCGTCGAGCCGACCGTGCTGGTCGACACCGAGGCGAGCATGCGCGTGCGCAAGGAGGAGATCTTCGGCCCGGTGCTGTGCGCGCACCGCTTCTCGAGCGAGGACGACGCCGACCGGCTGGCCGCGCTCGGCAACGAGACCGAGTTCGGGCTCAACGCGACGATCTGGACCAGGGACATCGGCATGGCCCACCGCCTCGCGCGCCGGCTGCGCTCGGGCAACGTGCGCATCAACGGCGCGGGCGGGGTCGATCCGGCGCTCCCGCTCGGCGGCTACAAGGCGAGCGGTTGGGGGCGCGAGAACGGCAAGGCCGGGATCGAGGCCTACACCGAGCTCAAGGCGGTGTCGGTGGCGCTCGACTAGCACCTTCACATGCGCTTCGTTCGAGCCCTGTTCGCGGCCGGATCGCCGCTAAGCCTGCGGCGAACGCCGGAAATCGGCAAGGATTTGCCGATCAGGTGCCTCGAGGCGGAATCCATCTTTGACGCTCGCGTGAAGGCGTGTTTTCCTGCCGGAGCTTCGCGGGATGACGTCATGCGCGCTCTCGAAGGCCAAGGGTTTGCGCGGTCGGCCTGCCGCGACGGTGTCGAGAGCCTCACATTTACGCGAAACGATATCGTGATGAAGACGATCTGGTCGGTTCGCTGGCGTGCCACTTCCGGCCGAATCGACGAAATCTGGGGCGTTCACGGTGTGATCGCGCCGTAGGGAGCATATCATGACCGATGCACTGCACATCCTGGGGATCGCCGGCAGCCTGCGCGCCGGCTCGCTCAACCGGGCGCTGCTGCGTGCTGCTGCCGAGCTCGCGCCCGATGGCATGGCGATCGAGCTGTTCGATCTCGTCGAGGTCCCGCTCTACAACGGCGATGTCGAAGCCGAGGGCGACCCGCCGGGCGTGGCCGCGTTCAAGCAGGCGATCGCTGCGGCGGACGGCGTGCTGTTCGCCACGCCCGAGTACAACCACGGCGTCCCCGGAGTGATGAAGAACGCGGTCGACTGGGCCTCGCGCCCGCCGCGCGGGGCGCCGCTCGGCGGCAAGCCGGTCGGGCTGATCGGCGCCTCGCCCGGGCAGACCGGCACCGCGCGCGGGCAGAGCCAGCTGCGCCAGGCGTTCGAGTTCACCAACTCGTTCTGCATGCCGCAGCCCGAGCTGCTGGTGTTCCGCGCGCACGAGAAGTTCGATGCCGAAGGCCGGCTGAGCGACGCCGCGACCGCCGAATACCTGCAACGCTACCTCGCCGCGTTCGGCGAGTGGGTCCGCCGCTTCGTTTAGCGCGAATTGCCTGCACCCAAGCGAGTCTAGTTTGCGTCCATCGCCGATTCGGGGGATTACCGCCGCACTCGCCCACCCGGGCGGGTCGCGGCTTTTGATCCCTGTCAGCTTGCTCCGCGTGACCAACGGCTAAAGCGCACGGCCGCAAGGCGACCACGCCGGCTCGTGCTCTGGAAGGAGAGCGAACGGTGAAGTCGGGCCTGATCATCCGCCACGTGCCGCACGAGGGCATCGCCGGGTTCCGCGCGCCGATCGAGGCCGCCGGCTATGTGCTCGACCGGATCGACGTGGCCGATCCGCGCTTCCCCACGCTCGACCTCGCCGAGCCCGACCTGCTGATCATGATGGGCGGGCCGATGGCGGTCTACGAGCACGAGCGCTATCCGTGGATCCGCTGCCAGCAGCGCCGCCTCGCGCGCCGCCTCGAGCTCGACCGGCCGACGCTCGGGGTGTGCTTCGGCGCGCAGCTGATGGCGTCCGCGCTCGGGGCCGAGGTTTATCGCGGGCCGGCCAAGGAGATCGGCTTCCACCCGATCGCGGTGCACGACACGCCTGCCGCCGCGCCGCTGCGCCATCTCGCGGGGCTCCCGGTGCTCCACTGGCACGGCGACACCTTCACGCTGCCCGAAGGGGCCGAGCTGCTGGCTTCCAGCGAGCGCTATCCGCACCAGGCTTTCCGCCGCGGGGCCAACGTGCTCGGCCTGCAGTTCCACGCCGAGATGGGGCTCGACGAGCGGTTCCACGTCTGGACCGAGCAGTGGCCCGACGACATCGCCGCCGGTGGGACGACGGTCGAGCAGCTCAGGGCCGACCACGCGCAGCACGGCGCACGCGTGGTTGCGGCGGGGCGGGCGATGATCGCAGAGTGGTTGGAGGGGCTGGTCGAGGCTTGAAGGCTCAGGGCTCCCGCCCGACCGCATCGAACGCGAAGCTGAGCGCGACCGACCCCCCGAGCCCTTGCGCCGACTCGCCGGTGCCGACGCCGAACGCGTTGCGGTCGATGCTCGCGCTGCCCTCGACGTGGCGCCGCAGACCTTCGCCCGAGAGCGTGAACGTGAGCGCCTGCGGCTTGCTCGCGCCCTTGAGCGAGAGCGTGCCGTTGGCGCTGTAGCGGTTGGGGCCGGTCCGGCGGACCGAGGTCGAGCGCCAGGTCGCGGTCGGGTTGGCCGAGGCGGCGAGGAACTCGGCGCCGGTGAGCATGCCGTCCATCGTCGCGTCGCCGACGCTGCCGCTGGCGAGGTTGACGGTCACGCGGATGTCGGCGGTCTCGGGCTTGTCCGGGTCGAACGTGATCGCGCCGCTCCAGTCGGCAAAGGTGCCGCGGTACGAATCCGCGCCGCTGGTGACGGTGAAGCCGAGACTGCCGCCCGGCTGGATCGCCCAGATCGGCGGCGGGCCGGCTTCCTCTTCCTCCTCGACCGCGTCGGTTTCCTCCGCAGCAGGGGTCGGCTCGGCTGCGGCGGCGAGCGGAACCCGCGCGGAGTCGTCCGCGGCGGCGTTCTGCTCCCGCTCCATCGCGGGCACGAGATACTTGGTGGCGACGTACATGCCGGTGCCGAAATAGACCGCGATCACCGACACGAGCAGGGCCACGGCCGCCCAGGCCTTGCCGCCCGGCGCCATGCGCCGCAGCAGGCCGTCCTTGATCAGTAGCTGGTGCCGTAGCGCGCCGAGCACGTGGAGCACGACCAGCGCGATGCCGATCCACGCGAGCAGCTCGTGTGCTTCCTCGGCCACCTCGTTGAGCGCCTGCGACAGCGGCAGGTGCGGCCAGGGGATCACCCCCCAGAACATCGTCGGCACCTGGATGCGCGAGGTCGAGACGATCGCCCAGCCGGTCAGCGGCGCGCCGACCATGAACGCGTAGAGCAGCGTGTGCACGGCCTTGGCGAGCACGCCCTGGAAGCCGCCCTCGACCGCCGCGGGCGGTCGGTGGGTCAGCCGCCAGGCGAGCCGCGCGAGCGTCAGCAGCAGGATCGTGATGCCGACCGACTTGTGCAGCTGGTAGAGCGCGAAGCCGCTCTGGTCCTTGGGCATCGCGAAGCCGAGCGCGAGCTGGAACGCGAGCGCGAGCGCAATCAGCCAGTGGAGGACGACCGCGACGGTGCTGTAGCGCTGCCGCGCGGCAGCGGGATCAATTGTACTCAGTTTCCCCCTCCTCGTTGACCGGGTTGCGGTCGTTCTCGGAGCATTGGAACTCGATCAGCTTGCCGTAGCGGTCGCGGCGATAGCGGGTGGTCACTTCGAACGGCTCGGCAAGCGCTTCGGAGTCCTCCATGCGCATCTGGTTGATGAGCACGTTCGGGTTGTTCGGATCAAGCCCGATCCGCTCGGTCAGCACGAACTGGTCCGAATGCGGCCAGCCGGTGTCGATCTCGAGCTCGTCGGAGATGCCGCGGGTTACGACGACCAGCGTCTGGCCGTCCCAGGTCCCGACCGAATCGCCCATGAAGCTGGGATCCGGGTCCTCCTCGTGCGCGCGGCCGTCGGTCCAGATCGTGCGGGTCTGCATCCACGCTTCCTGGTTCACCGTCACCCGGCCAGGGGCGAAGATGAACTCGTACGGATACTGCGCGAGGCGCATGATCCGCGGCATGCCCGGCGGCGAGCAGTTCGAGCGGGCGCGGCGGACCACGCCGTCGTTCGCGCGGACCTCGGCGACCCAAGCCTGGCGGCGTTCGAGGTATTCGCCCTTGAGCTTGGGCTCGGGCGGAGGGCCGCCCGCGCCGGGCGGGCCGCCCATGACGAACCAGATTCCCCCCCAGTCGGGCAAGGCGTCGAGCGCGGCGTACTGCCCTTTCGGGTTGGCCGCGCCCTGTCCTTCGGCGACGCCCTCGGGACGGGGAGACTGCGTGGCGGCGCCCAGTTGCTGGGCGGCGACGGGCGCGGCGATCAGCAGGGCCGCGCCGAGCGCGGCGCTCGCGAGCCGCATCAGCCGACGTCGCCCAGGGTCGAGCCGTCGGGCAGGCGCACGCCGGCGTAGCTTGCCCCGCGCGCGCCGCTGCGCAGCGGGTGGACCCAGATCCGCACGCGGTCGCCTTCCTTGAGCGAGGTGCGCTTCCAGCCTTCCTGCGCGAGGTTGTTCGGGCTGGTCATCTCGATCGCCCAGCGCTGGGCCGTGCCGCGTTCGACGACGTCGGCCTCGATGAACGCGTGCGGGTTCTGCCACTTGAAGCGCACCACGGTGGCCTCGAGCACCACGGTCTTCTGCATGTCGAACATCGAGTAGCTGTGGTGCGCGGCGGCGGGGATCGCGAGCGCGGCGAGGCCCACGGCGACGGGGCCCAGCGCGGCGAGCAGCGACTGGCGGACTCGGTTCACGTTCATCTCCCTATACCTGCGGCACGTTCACCGGGGTGCCGTTTTTCGGCAACCCCGAATCGAGCGTCCGCCCGTCGGGCAGGCGCACGTCGAGGAACAGACCGCCGTGGCTGCCGTCGCGCAGCGGGTTCATGCGCAGGCTGATCCGGTCGCCGCGCTTGAGCGCGGCGCGGCTCCAGCCCTGCCGCTTGAGGTTGTTGGGGCTGTTGAGCTCGATGCTCCAGTGCTGCGACGCGCCGCCCGCGGCGACGTCCATCTCGATGAACGCGTGCGGGTTGGTCCACTGGAACTCGCTGACCGTGCCCTCGAGCGTCATGATCTTGCGCTGGTCGAACATCGCGAAGCTGTGATGCGCGAGCGCGGGGACGGCGACCGCGAGCGCGACCCCGGCGGCGAGGATGAGCCTATTCATCGTCGGATACTCCCTCGACGTCGCTGTGCCCGCGCCCTTCGGCGGTTTCGCTGCCGAGGTTGGTGCCCGGCAGGTTGGCGTTGTATTGCAGGATGCAGTTGGCCTCGTTGATGTCGGTGTGATCGGCGCGGTTGTAGCGCTTCACCGACTTCCAGTCGCCCTGCCACATCGTCGGGTCGACCAGCGTGTACTCGACTTCCATCGTTCTGCCGTCGTTGACCAGCTTGATCCGCTCGGTCAGCTCGAACTTGTCGGAGATCGGGATGCCGAGGTCGATGTAGTGGTTGTCGACCTCGAAGTAGGTCGGGTGCACCACCAGCGTGTCGCCCTCCCAGCGGCCGATCGATTCGCCGTTGTAGCTCGGCACGACGAGGTCGGGGTCGCTGTGCTCGCGCCCGTCGAGGAAGATCGTGCGCACCGAGTTGTTGAAGCCCGAGATCACGTAGATCGCGGTCGGCAGCTGGATGAACGCGTGCGGCCACACGCGCGTCATCAGCATCGGCATGCCCGGCGGATAGCACTGGCCGATCGCGTCGCGATAAGTCTCGCCGCGCGCCTGCGCCTTGGGCTGCTCGATCAGCGCCTCGCGCCCGGGGGCGAAGAACCTGGGGTAGGGCGGGCCGAACATGTAGTCGGCGAAGCCCTTCGACAAGTCGACGAACCAGGTCCCGGTGACGTCGAACGGCGCGGCCGGGCGTGGCCTGGCGATGTTCTCGGGCGCCAGCGCGCCGAGGTAGCCCGGGTGCTTGGGCACCATCTGCTCGAGCCGCTCGGCCGGGATCGGCACGCGCGGACGCACCACCTCGGGCTGCCCCTGCCCCGCGACGTCGCCTTCGGGCTGGGCCATGGCGGGCGTGCAGGCGAGCGCGGCCCCGAAGGCGAGTGAAAAGCCAATGCCGAGCTTCAACGTCATTCCTCTCAACCCCAAAGTTGACAGATCAACCACGGTCTTTGCGAAGTCAAGACCGCGGCTGTCCGTCGATCTACTTACCCGGCGGGCACCCGATCCGGCCTCTCGCTCTGCGTTTCCTTGTCGTCCCCGTGGCCGATCCGGCGCTGGTCGACCCGGTCGGCGATCTTTCCCAGCATTGCGTCGAGCGCGTTGCGATCGCTCGAATCGAGATCCTGCAGGATCCACTCGAAGTACTCGCGACGTTTCGCCTTGACCTGGTCATGCAGCTTCTCACCGCGCGACGTCGGCGTAAGCACCAGCCTGTTGTCGTGGTCCCGGGTCCGTCCGCGCTGGATCAGACCCGACTCGAGAAGGCGGGCAACGGCGCGGCTCACTTCCGCCCGGTCGACCTCGAAGGCCACGCAGATCTGCGCCGCGCTGGATGAGCCGGTGGTGCAGATGTACCCGAGCGCACGCCATTCCGCCGCGGTGATGCTGAAGTCCTGATTCAGGTCACGCGCGGTTTCCCGGTCGATCATCCGCGCAAGCAACATCAGGCGATGAGGAATGAAATACTGGTTCGCCATGAACCAGGTGGTGGACAAGCTCATTTGGCCAGTGGCCCCCGCTCCATCGGAACAACGCGGCTCCCGATGCCGCGTACCGTCCCACGTTAGCGTGCTCCTCGCAAGGCAGCGCCAACCCAGGTTGGCAACGACCCGCCCGCTGACCGACTCCTAATCCAGCGGTTCCCGCCAAGCAAGTTGATTGATCAAATCCGCACTGATAAGTTGCGTCATCAACCGCGGTAGAACGGTCACAACACAATCAGGGAGACCGACATGAGCGCATGCTCTGCCGTTTCGCGTCTGCGTTTGGCGGCGCTTGCTGGGACCGCAGCGGTCGCGCTGGCAGCGGGCTCCGCCAGCGCCCAGGCCCCCGGTGAGCCGGACGCTCCGCCTGCCGGCGAAGCTTCGCAAGGCCGGCTCGAGGAAATCGTCGTCACGGCCGAGCGGCGTGCGACCAACCTGCAGGATACGCCGCTGTCCGTGGTGGCGATGACCGAGGAGACGGTGGCCGCAAAAGGGATCGAGGATCTGCAGGATCTCGCCGTGTTCACGCCCAACCTGTCCATTTCCGCCTCGCGCGGCAACGGCAACAACATCCCCAATTTCACCATCCGCGGCATTTCCGGCGGCGGCGGCGCAACGGGCGAGCGCGGCGTCGGCCTCTACATCGACGGCGTCTACGTGCCCCGCACCAGCGGCTCGGTCCTGCGCGTGCTGGACATCGAACGCGTCGAAGTCCTGCGTGGGCCGCAGGGGACCCTGTTCGGCCGCAACTCGACCGGTGGCGCGATCCGCATCTTCTCGCGCCAGCCCGAAAACGAGTTCGAGGGCTATCTTCGCGGGACCGTCGGCAACTTCGATCGGCGTGACATTGTCGGCATGGTCAACGTGCCGGTGAGCGATACACTGGCCGTGCGGATGCAGGGGGCCTGGCTCAACGAGGACGGCTACGTCACGCGCGGCACGCAGGAGCTCGGCGGGACCGAGGACCTGATCGGCCGCTTCGTCGCCCGGTGGGAACCGACCAGCGATTCGAGCGCCACCTTTGCGTTTCTCTACAGCGATTCCAAGGCCGACGGGACGCCGCTCGTGTTCCGCGAATTCGACATGCGGGACAAGCAAGGCCGCGCCCTCGAGGGCGTCATCGAGGGCAACTTCGGCGACTGGATCAGCGATGCGTTCAAGGCTGCCGGCCAGGCGCCCCTCGCGGCCTACAACGATCCGCGAATCGTGACCGGGGACCCGTTCCGCGCGCCCGATCTGTGCCTGCTCGACGACTTCAACCCGGACTACGACGACGCTTGCGTCCAGTTCAACAACAACAAGTACTGGCAAGCCGACGTCACGACGGAGTTCCCGCTCGGCGAGAACGCGACCATCAGCACCGTGAGCGGGCTAGCCAAGCTCGAGCACGTCGGCGTCAGCGATTACCAGTTGCTCGGCATGGAAGCGCGGCGCGACGACCTCGATTCCGAAGTGTTCTACACCGAAGCCCAGCTCACCACCTCGCTGTTCGCCGATGCCGTCGACCTGATCACGGGCGGTAACTACTTCTACGAACGGTCGACCGCGCCCAACCATGTCATCAACCGCCGAGGGACGAGCGACTACAACACCCAGCAAGCGCGCGGCAACGCCGATGCCGGCCTGTTCCGGACCGCGGACGTCTACACGGCGCAGGAATCGGATTCGTTCGGTGCGTTCGTGAACGCCACCTGGCACATTACCTATGCGCTCGATTTCACCGGCGGCGTCCGCTACTCGCACGACAAGAAGGACTACCAGCAGACTCGTTTTGCCGAGTTCCTGCCGTCGGGCGCGCTCGGCGCCTTCAGGACGGCGCCGGGCACCGGTTCGACCACAGTGCAGGACGACAGCACCTTCGAGCAGGTCGATTACCGCGCCACCCTCGATTACGATTTCACGCCCGACATCATGGCCTATGCCACCGTGTCCAAGGCCTACAAGGCGGGCACCTACAGCTACACGATCCAGAGCTGGACCGCGGCCAACAACGCCACCGGCGCGAACCAGAGCGCGGTGATCGCGCCGATCCCGCCGGAGGAGGTGCAGAACTTCGAGGTCGGATCACGCATGACGCTGTTCGACGGGCGCGTGCGCTTCAACCCTACGGTGTTCTACATGCAGTACACCAATCGCCAGGCCGCGCGGCAGGTCGCCTGCACTACGCCCGGCGTCGGCAGCTGCCCGATCGTCGGCTTCAGCATCCAGGTCGTCGATTCGGGCGACGTCGACATCTGGGGCGGCGAGCTCGACATGCAGATCGCGGTGACGGACGAGTTCACGATCGACGCCTCGGGCGCGATCCTCGACTACGAGATCAAGGATCCGGTGGCGAACAGCGGGCCCAACCTGTTTCCCGACGCGCCATCGCCCAGCTTCAACGTCGGCGCCACCTATGACACCGACTTCGGTTTCGGCCCGACCACGTTCAACCTGAACTACGCCTACGTCGGCGAGCAGGAGACCCACCCGACGGCGGTGGGGGACTCGGCTTTCCGGATGGACGACTACGGTATCGTCAACGCCCGCATCCGGTTCGTGCCCAACGACGGCGCGGTGTCGGTCACGCTGTTCGCCAACAACCTGCTCGACGAGACCTACGCGACCTACGCCCAGCGCTTCGGCGGCGGGTTCTGGGATGCAGGGTCCGGCGTCGGCCTCGCGGAGCCGCTGCGTTCGGCCCTGGGCGAAGTGATGGGCCGGCCGCGCGAAGTCGGGCTTACGGTGCAATACGACTTCTGACGCGATGCGGGGCGGCGGCATCGACCGCCGTTTGTCCGCATGCATTCGTGGCCGTAGCGCCACGCTCTGGCATATTGCGATGCAGCGCTTGCCAAGCGGATATTGTGCAGTGCAATACGCGCGTCCATGAGGATCGCCATCGTCGATGAAAGCGCCACGCGCGCCACGATCATCGAGGAAGGGCTCGCGCAAATTCCGGATTGCCAGATATTTGTGCTGACCGAGCGGCGCGGGCTGCTCGCCCGCATCGAGGAGATCGCACCGGACATCGTGTTGATCGACCTCGGCAACCCGTCGCGCGACGTGCTCGAGGAGTACTTCGCGGTCAGCCGCGTGCTGGCGCGCCCGATCGCGATGTTCGTCGACGAATCCGATGACGAATCGATTGCCGCCTCGATCGACGCGGGGGTCTCGGCCTATGTCGTCGACGGGCTTGCGGCGCATCGCATCCGCTCGCTGCTCGACCTCGCCGTGCGGCGCTTCAATGCCTTCGCGCGGCTGCAGTCGGACCTGGCCGAGGCCAAGGGCAAGCTCGCCGAGCGCGAGACGGTCGACAAGGCCAAGCGCATCCTGATGCACAGCAAGGGCGTGAGCGAGCCCGAGGCCTACGCCGAGCTGCGGCGCAAGGCGATGAGCTCGAACCGGCGCATCGCCGACATCGCCGAGGCGGTGGTGACCGCGCACGAACTGATGGTAGGTGACTCCAATGACGGGTGAGGGGGGATGACCGAACAGCTGACGATCGGCTTCCTGCCGCTGGTCGACGCGTGCCTGCCGATCCTGGCGCACGAGCACGGGTTCGCCGAGGAGGAAGGGCTCGCGCTTGCGTTCCAGCGCGACGTGAGCTGGGCGACCGTGCTCGACCGGCTGCTGTACGGCCACAGCGATGCGGCGCACATGATCGCCCCGCTGGCGATCGCCACCACGCTCGGCCGCGGGCGCCCGGCGCAACCGCTGGCGGCGCCGTTCGTGCTCGGGCTCAACGGCAACGCGATCACGATGACGCCCGAGCTGGCGGCGAAAGTCACCGAGCCGGGGCGGCTGGCCGACCCGGCCACGCTGGGCAAGGCGCTGGCCGAAGAGGCGCGGGCGCGCAAGGCGGCGGGCAAGCGGCTGCATCTCGGCGTGGTGCACCGCTATTCGAGCCACAGCTACAAGCTGCGTTACTGGCTCGCCGCCTCGGGCATCCGGCCCGACGAGGACGTCGAGATCGTCACCGTGGCGCCGCCGTTCGTGGCCGACGCGATGGAGACCGGCGAGATCGACGGCGCCTGCGTCGGCGAGCCGTGGAACAGCGCCGCGGTGGCGCGCGGAGTGGGTGTGATCGTGCTCGCCACCGCGCAGATATGGCGCCGCGGGGTCGAGAAGGTGCTCGCCTTCCGCGCACCCGTGCTCGAGGCGCGGCGGCCCGCGGCCGAAGCGCTGATCCGTGCGATGCGCAAGGCCGGGGCGCACTTCGTCGATCCAGCCAACCGGGAAGCCAATGCCGCGATCCTCGCGCGGCCCGAATACGTCGGGGCCGACCCCTCGCTGATCCTCAACGCGATCTCGGACCGGCTCGTGCTCGTGCAGGGCGCGGAGCCGGTCCATTATCCGGACTTCATGTTCCAGCACCGCGAAGCGGCCAACTTCCCGTGGGTCAGCCAGGCGGAATGGCTCTACACCCAACTCGTGCGCTGGGATCATCTCGGGTACTCGCCGGCCGACGCCGAAGCTGCGGCGCGCGTGTTCCGCCCCGACATCTACCGCAGCGCGCTCGCCGGCACCGGCGACATGCTTCCCGGAGCCAGCTCGAAGGTCGAAGGCAGCCTTGCCCAGCCGACGGCGGTGACCGCGCAGCAGGGGGCCATGGTGCTGGCCAACAACAGCTTTTTCGACGGACGCAGCTTCGATCCCGACGACGTCGAGGGGTACATCGCTTCCTTCGCATGAGCACAATCTTTGCTGCACTGCAAAAAGGGGCTTTACGCAGGTGCGGCGAATCGGTTAGCTAGGCGGCGACGGGGTGCTTCCAGTGGGGGGAGCGACAGCCTCGAACTCTATCACATCAGCGTGGCAACGAAGCCGCCCGATCTGGTCCCCGGACCAAGTCGTGGCGGCTTTTTCGTGTTGTCCGCCAGCCAAAGGGGACCGCCGATGACTGCATCTTCGCCTGAGCCGCAGGGCAAGGGCTTCTGGCAATCGGGTCACACGCCGACGCTGCTAGCGGCGTTCCTGTACTTCGACGTCTCGTTCATGGTTTGGGTCATGCTCGGCCCGCTGGCGCCGATCATTGCCGGCGAGCTGGGTCTCGATCCCGCGCAGAAGGGCCTGATGGTCGCGGTGCCGACGCTCGCCGGTGCGGTGCTGCGGATCGCCAACGGGTTGCTCGGCGACCGCATCGGCCAGAAGATGACGGGCACGCTCAATCAGATCATCGTCATCGCCGGCCTGCTCGTGGCCTGGTGGTACGGCATCGACAGCTTCCAGGGCACGCTCGTGCTCGGCGTGATTCTCGGCTTCGCCGGGGCCAGCTTCGCGGTCGCGTTGCCGCTCGCGAGCCGCTGGTACCC
>DATDLP010000153.1:0-6700 GCA_036519255.1 Croceibacterium sp. | reverse complement strand
GGCAATGGCGGAACGCGCAGTCGCTTACCTCGCCAAAGGCGGCGACGCCGAAGGAGCCGAAGTCGAAGACGTGCTGGTCCGCCCCGGCGAGCCCGACCTCGCGTGGCGCTCGCCGCGCATCGCGACCCGCCACACCCACGGCACCGGCTGCACGCTGTCGAGCGCGATCGCGACCGCGCTCGGCCGTGGACGGCCGCTTGCCGAGGCCATTGGCGAGGCCCGCGAGTTCGTCCGCGCGGCCCTTGGCGCCGCGCCCGGTTTCGGCGCCGGTCACGGCCCGATGGGGCATCAGGCCGTTCGCTGACGCGCATCCTTTCGCTACCGGGAAATCCCGGGATCTCATCGCACCGGGCGGACTGGTGGCTACGATGGTAATCGGCTGGAGCGTCGCTGTGGTCTGCGTCCTATTGTTTACAGGCGGCGCCTGGATCGCCGTTCCGCGAGAACAAGCGATGTCCGCTTGTTACCGCCGCTGGCCCCAAGCCGCCATTCGGCAACGGACCCGTTGCGGACATCAAGGCCTGTCCGCTATGACCTTGCTTGGATGCTCGCTACGCAACGTTCCCCGCTGTCGCTAGTCGCCGCGCTATCGCTGGCAGCGTCATTCTTGCTCATCGTTGCGCCGTTCGTGTTGCCAAACGCACCGATTGGTCCGTTCATTTTGGTAAACTGGCTTTTCTTCATCGCCACTGGCTACTTGGCGATGCCTAAATTCAGCTGGCGACGGCCCTTTCAGAAGATGGAGCCCGCCGAGTTCAAGCTGTTCCGATTGGTCCTGATCGCTTTCACCCTCGCGGGGTGGATCGCGTTCTTCAACGCAAAGACCATAATCTAGGACGGTCGCGGAACGACCGCTTCCCACCCATGCCGGACATCCGGGCCGCTGCCCGCATTCGACCCATTGCGGACGCTCGCGTAGCGCCATTATGTTGGGCCGCGATGCCCTATCATGATCATCTCTGGAAGCGCTATTGGGCCATCAGGGAGCGCCCCGGAAACGGGTATGCCGAGCCGATATTGTGGTATCTGGCTCTCCGCCGCGACGCCCTTGCGATGGCAGAGTTGGGCACGACTTTCCCGACGGCAGGCCGCATCGCTGACCCTTTCAGTCAATCGGGGCTCGCGTACCGAGCATACCGCTCCGGACAGCGAAATGGCGCTCAGCATTTGGCCATGAACGCCTTCAATCGCGGTGACCTAGCTGGTTATCGCTATTGGCTCGCTCGCGGCGCTAAGGCGGGCGATCACGATGCAAAGCGCGAGGTTGCGCGCTTTGAGACCCGCCTCCCGCACCAGTCTGCGTCGCTGGTCAGGCGGCGGCGACCGTACCGGCGTTACGACTTCGAATGACCGAACGTCCGCGTTCCACCCCTGCCGGCGGCAAGCCGCCGTTCGGCAATCGACCCGTTGCGGACATTCGCCCGCGTCTCGCACCTTCAGATCAGCGGTCGGCCAGCTGCATGCTCGCTGGCAAGGCTAGGTCGAACTGCGGCGGGGATTGCTCTGCGGTTTTCGTCAACCGCTTGCCTGCCATAAGCATTCCAAGCGCTTCCTTTCCCAGCCACCACGAGTCAATTTTTGTGAAACCTTCCTTCTTAAGCGCAGAAAGAAACCATTTCATCAGCTGCTGAGCTGCCGGTGTTTGGTGAAGCGTGTCCATGCATCCTGGCAATAGGGTGCCAGTATTCCACAAGCCGGCCAGGCTGAGTATCACCGTTTCCTCGTTGTCGCCATTAAAGAGGTTCCAGCGCTTCTCGCCTTTCCTTGTGACCAACGTGGCCATGTGATTCATGGTGGCTTGATGCGACACCATGTAACCTTGGGACATGCTACCCGTTTCGTGGGTGGCGATGCCGGGACTGGGAATTTGCGCCGATCGCAGGTAGATGGCTCTATTCGGTGTTGTCAGGCTTCCCATTTCCACAAACTTGAGCGGGGCGTTAGCCTCGAACCGTTCGAGGACCGGAGTTATGTCCGTGGGTGTAGCGAAAAAGAAAATGCGCTTCATCGGGCGAAGCTAACCACCAAGTGGGAATATCTCAATGTCCGCTTTCCACCCGTGTCGGTCGTTCTAGAGGCGGACCGCGGCTACCCAAAGCCGACTGACCGCTAACCCCCGAATTCCGGACATCGCCCCCACCTGCGACAACGGACAAATGCGATGACACGAACGCATCTTGACTTAACTAACCATATTGGTTATGCAGGTCTTGCGAACAAGCCTGAATCGCTTCCTGCCCATCGAGCCGCACCGCCTGATGCCACCTGTACCCGTCCCCTTCGTCTTCGTCCTGCGCCGCGCTGCCGCGCGCCTGACGAGGTCGCGGCGCGCGACCCGGTCGCGCACCGTCGCGGAGCGGAATTCGAAGGGGACGTGGCGTGAACTTCGTGAACTTCCGCGCCGCGTGGGGCTGGGTCGGCCGCTAGAACTCCCGCGTGCGCGGCCGGTCGATCTTGTAGAACTCCGAGATGCAGTCCCACGCGTCCTGCGCGGTCTCGCACCAGGTGATCAGCTCGAGGTCGGCCGGCGAGACCACGCCCTCGCGCGCCAGCGCGCCGAAGTCGATCACCCGGGTCCAGAACTCCTTGCCGAACAGCAACACCGGGATCGGCTTCATCTTGCCGGTCTGGATCAGCGTCAGCAGTTCGAACATCTCGTCGAAGGTGCCGAACCCGCCCGGGAACACCGCCACCGCCTTGGCGCGGATCAGGAAGTGCATCTTGCGCAGCGCGAAGTAGTGGAACTGGAACGCGAGGTACGGCGTGACGTAGGGATTGGGCGCCTGCTCGTGCGGCAGCACGATGTTGAGCCCGATCGATTCGGCCCCGGCGTCCGACGCGCCGCGGTTGGCCGCCTCCATGATCGACGGCCCCCCGCCCGAGCACACCACGAACTGGCGCTTGCCGCCCTCGATGATCGCCATCTCGCTGACCAGCCGCGCGAGCTTGTAGGCCTCGGCGTAGTACTTGGCCTTCTCGGCCAGCCGCTCGACCACCAGCCGCTCTTCGACCGGCAGGTCCTTGGCCCCCTCGAGCGCAAGCTCGGC
Source organism: Croceibacterium sp. (assembly GCA_036519255.1). GTDB lineage: Bacteria > Pseudomonadota > Alphaproteobacteria > Sphingomonadales > Sphingomonadaceae > Croceibacterium_A. The sequence goes on along the minus strand of DATDLP010000153.1, from coordinate 3,653 downwards.
CGCCTCGGGCGGCGGAATGCGCGCCGAGCCGTACATCACCAGCGTCGAGCCGACCCGCGCCTCGTCGAGCAGCAGCGTCGGCTTGAGCAGTTCGAGCTGGAAGCGCACCGGGCGCAACTCGTCGCGCAGCAGGAACTCGGTGTCGCGGAACGCGAGGCGATAGGCCGGGTGGCGCGTCTGCGGGGTCGAGGTCGGCGCGGATTCGGCGAACCCGGCTTCCTGCTCCGCACGGTAGAACTTGCGGTCCTCGAGGTCGCCTTCGGCGCCTTCGGGCATGTCGGATTCACTCACTCCATTCTCCCGGTGCAAACGCCCATATCTAGGGAGTCGCGGCGCGAATGGAAACCGTGCGACGGAAGTTTGGATGCCCCGCAAGGATTCGAACCTTGATTGACGGAGTCAGAGTCCGCTCTCTTACCGTTAGAGGACGGGGCAGGAGGCGGCGCATCTAGATAGCCGCGGCGTGCCAGTCAAGCGCCGTGCCAGCCTTCTTTCGGACCCGCGCTTGCCCCGCCCATGCGCATTCGCTAGCCTGTGTTCAGGTTCCGCCTCCGGGCGGGTGTGAACGATATGAAAGACGTACCCAATGGCGGATGTCATTCCGCCGGGCGAGCGGCGGAGCGCCGCAGGCAGGAAGGGCAAGCGCAAGGCCCCGCAACGCCCGCACCGCTCCGACATCGCCGGCGACAGGCAGCAGAGCGCCCGCGCGGACGGCTCCGGGCGTGGACCGCCGAACGGGCAGCAGGCCCCCGCCGTTCCTCGCCCCGAATCCCCGGGTGCCGATCGTCAGCCCACGCCGCGCCAGGCTTATGCCGCGATCGATCTCGGCACCAACAACTGCCGCCTGCTGATCGCGCGCCCGGCGGACGAGAACTTCGTCGTGATTGACGCGTTCAGCCGGGTGGTGCGGCTCGGCGAGGGCCTCGCGCAGACCGGCCAGCTCAGCCAGGAGGCGATGGACCGCGCGGTCGGTGCGCTCCGGGTCTGCGCCGAGAAGCTCAAGCGCCGCAACGTCCGCCTCGCGCGCTCGGTCGCCACCGAGGCCTGCCGCCGCGCGAGCAACGGCAGCGCGTTCATCGAACGCGTGCGGCACGAGACCGGAATCCTGCTCGACGTGATCTCGGCGCAGGAGGAGGCACGGCTGGCGGTGCTCGGCTGCCACATCCTGCTCGAGGACGGAATCGGCCCGGCGGTGATCTTCGACATCGGCGGCGGCTCGACCGAGCTCGTGCTGATCGAGCCCGGCGCGCCGGTGCCGCGCATCGTCGACTGGCAGAGCGTGCCGTGGGGGGTGGTCTCGCTGACCGAGACCGTGAGCGGCGAGCAGGGCAACAGCCACGAAGGCGACGCGGCTGCCCGCCTCGCGCGCTACCAGCGCATGCGCACCCTCGTCAGCGACAGCTTCGCCGAGTTCGCCGCGCGCATCGCGCCGCAGGCCACGCCCGACCTGCGGCTGCTCGGCACCAGCGGCACGGTCACCACGCTGGCCAGCGTGCATCTCGAGCTGCCGCAGTACGACCGCCGCGCGGTCGACGGGCTGATCGTCCCTTCGGCCTCGATGCGCGAGATTGCCGCGCGGCTGTCGACGATGTCGCCCGCCGAACGGCGCGAGCTGCCGTGCATCGGTAACGAGCGCGCCGACCTGGTCGTCGCGGGTTGCGCGATTCTCGAATCGATCCTCGACATCTGGCCCGCCGGCCGGCTGGGGGTCGCCGACCGCGGCATCCGCGAAGGCATCCTGCGCAGCCTGATGTCGGCCGACGCCGAGGGCTCCCACGCCCAGGCCGCGCTGCGCCGGCTGAGGCAGGGAGCAGCGCTATGACCCGCGGCCGGCCCGACCTCGGCAAGCGGGTCAAGACCGCGCGCGGGCGCACCGCGTCGTCGGTCCGCTGGCTCGAGCGCCAGCTCAACGATCCTTACGTCAAGCAGGCCAAGGCCGAAGGCTACCGCAGCCGCGCGGCTTACAAGCTGATCGAGCTCGACGAGCGGTTCGGCCTGCTCAAGGGCATCCGCCGCGTGGTCGATCTCGGCGTGGCCCCCGGCGGCTGGAGCCAGGTCGTGCGCAAGCAGGCGCCCAAGGCAGCCGTGGTCGGCATCGACCTGCTCGAGACCGAGGCGCTCGAAGGCGTCACGCTGCTGCAGATGGATTTCATGGCCGATGCTGCGCCGGGCCTGCTCGAGGCCGCGCTCGACGGGCCGCCCGACCTCGTGCTGTCGGACATGGCGGCCAACACCGTCGGCCACAAGCAGACCGACCACTTGCGCACGATGGGCCTGGTCGAGGCGGCGGCGCAGTTCGCGGTCGACACGCTGGGCGAAGGCGGCGCGTTCGTCGCCAAGGTGCTCGCCGGCGGCACCGACGCCGAGCTGCTGGCGCTGCTCAAGCGCCACTTCCGCACGGTCAAGCACGCCAAGCCGCCGGCGAGCCGCAAGGGCTCGTCTGAGTGGTACGTCATCGCGCAGGGATTCAAAGGGCGGGATTGACCCCGCCCGCGAGCTTACTCGTTGGCGGTCGCCGCGTTGGCGCCCGCAGCCGGCTCGGGCGCAGCCGCGGCACCCGCGGCGTCGGCGCCGGGCTCGGCCGCCGGACCCGCCGCTGCATCACCCGCAGCAGCAGCCTCACCCTCGGCCGGTTCGGCCGCCGGGGGCGGAGGCAGCGCCGGGCCGCCACCGTTCTGCAGCAGGTAGAGCATCAAGTTGGCGCGGTCCTCGGCGCTGCCGAGGCCGGCAAAGGTCATCTTGGTCCCTGCCGCGAACGCCTTCGGGCTCTTGAGCCACGCGTCCATGTTCTCGAAGCTCCAGTCGCCGCCGTGACCCGACAGGTCGCCCGAATAGGCGAAGCCCGCGGCATGCTTGCCGACCGGCTTGCCGAGGATGGCGAACAGGTTCGGGCCGATCTTGTTCTCGCCGCCCTGCTCGATCGTGTGGCACGCGGTGCACTTGGCGAACACCGCCTGGCCTTTCGCGGCATCGCCGGTCGCCAGCAGGGTGGCCAGCGCCGGGCCTTCCTCGACCGGGCCGTCGATCACGCCTTCGATCGGGAAGCCCATCTCATGCGGCCGGTGCGGCTTGTCGGCCGTGAAGTACATGCCGCTGCCGATCGACAGCCCGAGCGCGACGATGCCCGCGAACAAGGTCCAGCCGGCGGCGGTGTTGAAGTTGTCGTTCATCGAGAGAGAATTTCTGCCACAGTTCCGGTTTGGGCAGCGCTCTAGTGTCGAGGGTTCGCGCGCGCAAGTCCGATAGTCACTTGTCCGCCGCCTGCCGCGCGGTTACCCGGCTCGGCCCATGGACAGCTACCCCGCACCCGCCCTCGCGCTCGTCGAAACGATGCGCGCCGCCGCCGCCGCCGAACCCGGGCGTGCGGTCGCGTTCCAGGGTGCGCCGGGCGCCAACTCGCACCGCGCGGCGCTCGAGTGGGCGCCCGATTGCCTGCCGCTGCCGTGCTTTGCGTTCGAGGACGCGCTCGACGCGGTCAGCTCGGGCGCGGCCGGCAGCGCGATGATTCCGATCGAGAATTCGCAGCATGGCCGGGTGGCCGATATCCATTTCCTGCTGCCCGGCAGCGGGCTGTCGATCGTCGGCGAGCACTTCCTGCCGATCTCCTACGCGGCGATGGGGCTCTCGAAAGGACCCTACAAGGTCGCCCATAG
>DATDLP010000152.1:0-2663 GCA_036519255.1 Croceibacterium sp. | reverse complement strand
ATGGGCAACCTCGAGGGCAACGAGGTCGACCGCCAGGTGATGGTCGTGCTGCCGCCGAGCTACAAGACCAACCCGAACAAGCGCTACCCGGTGGTCTACTACCTCCACGGCTTCGCGATCGACGGGAAGAACTTCTACAATTTCATGCACGTGCCCGAGGCGGTGGCCAAGAACGCCGCGGCAGGCAACGAGTTCATCGTGGTCGTCCCGAGCACGCTCACCAGGATGGGCGGCTCGATGTACTCGAGCTCGGTCACCACCGGCGACTTCCGCAAGTTCATCGCCGAGGACCTCGTCGGCTATATCGACAGCCACTACCGCACGATCGCCACCCGCGGCGGCCGCGGGCTCGCCGGGCATTCGATGGGCGGTTACGGCACCTGGGTCGTGGGCATGACCTATCCGCAGGTGTTCGACAGCATCTGGGCGCAGAGCGCGTGCTGCGTCTCGCCGCGCACCGAGACGGTCGAATCCGCCACCGCGATGGCCGCGGTGCCCTATGCCAACGTCGACGGGGCCGGCTTCGGCATGCGCGCCGGGCTCGCCTCGGCAGTCGCGTGGGCGCCCAACCCGAACAATCCGCCGTTCTACGTCGACTGGCCGATCAAGGACGGCGCGATCGACCAGTCGGTGATCGACCGCTGGCGCGCCAACGCGCCGCTGGCGATGGTCGCCTCGCACGTCGATGCTCTGAAAAGCTTCGACGCGATCGGTGCCGACGTCGGCGACAAGGATGGCCTGGTGCGCGACGACACACTGATCCACGAGGAGCTTGGCAAGCACGGCATCGCGCACGAGTGGGCGGTCTACGAAGGCACGCACACCGACAAGATCGGCCAGCGCTTCGCCGACGTGGTGCTGCCGTTCTTCGCCCAGCATCTCGACAAGCAGTAGACGCCACGCGGCTTGGCCTTCCCGCGCGGTGCGTCTAGTCACCGACGAAACCGCCCTGGGAAGGACCGCGCCGCGTGAGCGCACCGAAACTCGACAGCAAGCTCGACCTCGCAAGCCCCGAAGCCCGCGCACGGTCGGCGCATAACCGCGCGCTGGCCGAAGAGTTGCGGACGCGCGTCGCCCAGGCCGCGCTCGGCGGGCCCGAGGCGAGCCGCGAGCGGCATACCGCGCGGGGCAAGCTGCTGCCGCGCGAGCGGGTTGAGCGGCTGCTCGATCCGGGCGCGCCGTTCCTCGAGATCGGGCAGCTCGTGGCGAACGGGCTCTACGGCGACGAGGTGCCCGGGGCGGGAATGATCGCCGGGATCGGCCGGGTCTCGGGCCGCCAATGCATGATCGTGTGCAACGACGCGACGGTGAAGGGCGGGACGTACTATCCGCTCACGGTCAAGAAGCACCTGCGCGCGCAGGAGATCGCGCGCGAGAACCGGCTGCCGTGCCTCTATCTGGTCGACAGCGGCGGGGCCAACCTGCCGCACCAGGCCGAGGTGTTCCCCGACCGCGACCATTTCGGGCGGATCTTCTACAACCAGGCGCAGATGAGCGGGCTGCAGATCCCGCAGATCGCCTGCGTGATGGGCAGCTGCACCGCGGGCGGGGCCTATGTCCCGGCGATGAGCGATGAATCCGTGATCGTGCGCAACCAGGGCACGATCTTCCTCGCCGGCCCGCCGCTGGTCAAAGCCGCGACCGGCGAGGAGATCAGCGCCGAGGACTTGGGCGGCGGCGAGCTCCACGCGAAGAAGTCCGGCGTGGTCGACCACCTCGCCGAGAACGACGAGCATGCGCTGGCGATCCTGCGCGACATCGTCAGCCATCTGGGGTCATCCACAAAAGCTCAAGTTAACTTGAGGGAAGCTCGCGAGCCCCGCTTCGCTGCCGACGATCTCTATGGAATCGTTCCGGAAGACGTGCGCGCACCGTACGATGTGCACGAGGTCATCGCGCGGATCGTCGACGGCAGCGAGTTCCACGAGTTCAAGGCGCAGTTCGGCGCCACGCTGGTGTGCGGCTTCGCGCACATCTGGGGTCAGCCGGTCGCGATCCTCGCCAACAACGGCGTGCTGTTCTCCGAATCCGCGCTCAAGGGCGCGCATTTCATCGAGCTCGCCTGCCAGCGCGGCATCCCGCTGCTGTTCCTGCAGAACATCTCGGGCTTCATGGTCGGCGGCAGGTACGAGGCCGAGGGCATCGCCAAGCACGGCGCCAAGCTGGTCACCGCGGTGGCGACGGCGCAAGTGCCGAAGATCACCGTGGTCATCGGCGGCAGTTTCGGCGCCGGCAACTACGGCATGTGCGGCCGCGCCTATTCGCCGCGCTTTCTGTTCACCTGGCCCAACGCGCGGATCAGCGTGATGGGCGGCGAGCAGGCGGCTAGCGTGCTGGCTACGGTACATCGCGACGCGGATACCTGGAGCAAGGACGAGGCCGAGGCCTTCAAGGCGCCGATCCGCGAGAAGTACGAGACCGAGGGCAATCCGTATTACGCCACGGCGCGGCTGTGGGACGACGGGGTGATCGACCCGGCGCAGACGCGCGACGTGCTCGGCCTGGCGCTGGCGGCGTGCCTCGAGACGCCGATTCCGCAGGCGCCGCGGTTCGGGGTGTTTCGGATGTGAGCGCTTCTCGCGCCAGGTATTCGAGCCTGGAAGGATTCGAACGACCGCTGATCTTCCGTGTGGGCTGGCCCGAGCCGATAGGCTTGAGCGAGG
>DATDLP010000151.1:0-4896 GCA_036519255.1 Croceibacterium sp. | reverse complement strand
CAGGGTGGCGAAGAGCGGGACGTCCGAGCGGATCGAGTATCGTATCGCCGCGCTGGACCGCTGGTTCGAGGTCTATGCCTATCCCGGGCGCGGCGACCGCGTGGTGACGCTCTACGAGGACGTGACCGAGCGCAAACGGATCGAGATTGCGTTGCGCGAGAGCGAGGATCAGCTGCGACTGATCGTCGAGAACGCTCGCGATTATGCGATCTTCACGATGGACCTCGCAGGGTTCGTGACCGACTGGCGCGAGGGTGCCGAAGCGGTGTTCGGCTTTGCGCACGACGAGATCGTCGGCCGGGACGCGAGAATCCTGTTCACTCCGGAGGACAACGCGGCGGGCGAGCCCGACCGGGAACTCGCGCTTGCCGCGAGGACCGGCAAGGCGCCCAACGTGCGCTGGCATGTCTGCAAGGACGGCCGCCGGGTGTTCATCGAAGGCGTGTGCACCGCCCTGTTCGACGGCGCCGGGCGGCCGACCGGCTTCCTCAAGATCGGCCGCGACGCCACCGAGCGCCGTGCGGGCGAAGAGCGCCAGCGGGTTCTGCTCGGCGAGCTCCAGCACAGGGTGCGCAACATCCTGTCGGTCGTCCGTTCGGTGTTCTCGCGCACGCTCCAGGGGGAGGGTTCGCTCGAGGACATGGCCGAGCATTTCCAGGGCCGTCTCGACGCGCTCGCCCGCACGCAAGTGGTGGTGACCCAGAACCCGCACGGCACCGCCGATCTCGAGAACCTCGTGCGCGAGGAGCTGCTCAGCGTGGCCGCGCGCGATGGTCTGCAGCTGTCGCTCGACGGACCCGAGGTCGAGCTGTCCGGCGAGGCGGCCGAAGCGCTCGGCCTGGCCGTGCACGAGCTGACCACCAATTCGCTCAAGTATGGCGCCTTGCGGTTTCCCGGCGCACGGCTGACGATTCGCTGGTCGCTTGATAATGTGGATTATAGCGGCCCCGCGCGGCTGGTGTTTATGTGGGAAGAACAGGGGGTTCCGGCGATGCCGGTGAATCCCGTCCGCGAGGGGTTCGGAACCGAGTTGATCACCCGCGCATTGCCCTACCGCCTCGGAGCGAAAACGGGGTTCGAGCTCCGCCCCGGCGGAATCCGTTGCACGATCGACCTCCCGTTGCCGAAAGCGACGGTGCCGAGTGGAGCGAGTTGAGATGGCCGGCAGGCTGTCCGGAAAGCGCGTCCTCGTGGTGGAAGACGAATACTACATCGCCGCCGACATCGCGCGCGTGCTCGAGGACCAGGGCGCCGTCGTCGTCGGGCCGACCGGGCATCTTGAGGACGGCCTCGCGCTCGCTGGGGAGACGCTCGACGCGGCGCTGCTGGACGTGAACCTGCACGGCGAAGCCTCGTTCGCGATCGCCGAACGGCTGAGCGCCGTCGGCGTGCCGTACATGTTCCTGACCGGCTACGATTCCTGGGCCATTCCCGAGGGCTACCAGGCGGTCCCGCGCCTGACCAAGCCGTTCGTCATGGCCCGGGTGACCGAGGCGGTCGAGCGTATGGTGGCGCTCGGGTGAACCTCGTGCAGCTTCACGCTCCGCAGTCCGCCGCCCCGGCGATCGCCCGGCTTTCGGCCCTGGCTCCGCTCGACTCGGAGGCGGTGCAGGCGCTCGAGCGGTCGATCGCCGCGTCGGTCACCGACCGGCCGCGGACCGAGCTGCTGACCGAAGGCAAGGCGATTCCGGCCGCCTTGCTCGTCGTCGAGGGCTGGGCCGCGCGCATGCGCATCCTGCCTGACGGGCGGCGGCAGTTCCTGTCGTTCCTGTTGCCGGGCGAGCTGATCGGGATGTGCCGGCACGACCGGCCGCTGGCGGTGTCGACAGTGGTGGCGATCACGCCGCTCAAGACCTGCCGCGCGCCCGAGCGCGCGCGCTTCCCCGCGCTCGACAAGGCGTTCGCGGTGAGCGGGGCGCTAGAGGAAGCGTACCTGCTCGCGCAGATCACCCGGCTCGGACGGCTCAGCGCGCTCGAGCGGCTCGGCGACATGATGCTCGAGCTGCGCGAGCGGCTCGGGTTGGCCGGGCTGCTGCGCAACGGCACGTTCGAGATGCCGCTGACGCAGGAGATGCTGGCCGACGTGCTCGGGCTCACTCCGGTGCACGTCAACCGCATGGTCCAGCAGGCGCGCCGCCAGGGCTGGCTCGAATGGCGCGCCAAGCGGGTGACCGTACGCGATCCGGCGGCGCTGGCCTCCAAGGTCGGCCGCGCGTCGGCGCGGGTCCAGACGCCCGCCTGAACACCGCTCGCGCGGCCGCGGCCAGGCCTTGCGCCAGGAAGCCGCGGAAACGGACTAGACCATTTGGTCTACCTCGGTGACTCGAGAGACGCATCATCAAAGGGAAGCATTTGGCCTTCATACTTGCGGTATCAGGAAAAGGGCCGAGAATCGGTCTGATACGGTATAGACTAAATTGCTTCTTTTACTGTCATCTGATCGACGCTATATTTCCCTAGTTCCGATTAAAGGCGATCCTGCGACTCACGGGTGGACGATAACTCGCGCCCCTCGAGCTGTCGCTGCGCCGTTCTTGCGAGGGTACCATGAGCGAAGCAAAAGGCAGGCTTGTCGTCATCGGCTCGGGCATCAAGGCCGTCTCGCACTTCACGCTCGAGGCGCAGAAGCACATCCAGCAGGCCGACATCGTGCTCTACGCCGCGGCCGATCCGGTCACCGACATGTGGATCGAGCAGCAGAACGCCAACGCGTTCGACCTCTACCAGTACTACGCCGACGACAAGGCGCGGGTGATCACTTACGTGCAGATGATCGAGCGCTGCCTGGCCGAAGTGCGCGCGGGCAAGTACGTCTGCGCGCTGTTCTACGGCCATCCGGGCGTGTTCGTGACTCCGTCGCACAACGCGATCGCGATCGCCCGCGAGGAGGGCTACGATGCGGTCATGCTCCCGGCAGTCTCGGCCGAGGATTGCCTTTACGCCGATCTCGGGGTCGACCCGAGCGTGCCCGGGCTGCAAATCTACGAGGCGACCGACTTCCTGCTGCGCCGGCGCAAGGTCGATACAACCGCCAACTTCGTGCTGTGGCAGGTCGGCTGCATCGGCGACCTCGGGTTCAAGTTCGGCGGCTACGAGAACAACAAGTTCGACGTGCTGCTTGACTACCTCGAGGAGATCTACGGCGCCGATCATCCGGCGATCAACTACGTCGCCAACATGTTCTCGGGCCCGCCGCAGATCGACCGGCACGTGATCGGCGACTATCGCGATCCCGAGGTCAAGGCCAAGGTCTCGGGCATCTCGACGTTCTTCATCCCGGCGAAAGACTCGATCACCTCGGACGCCGACATGCTCGCCAGGCTCGGCCTCGCCAAGATCAGCGAGGCGCGCCGCAACCCGCTGATCTGCGATCGCGAGGACTATCCGGTGCTGGCCGAGATCGCCCGGCGCAACAACTTCAACCACCAGGTTCCGCCGGGCTACAAGTACAGCTTCTCGTCCGATGCGCTGCACCAGACGCTGCTGACGCTCGCGCTCGACCAGCGGGCGCAAGGCAAGTTCCAGCGCAACCCCAAGGCTTATCTCGACGCCTGCGAGGGGCTGACGGTCGACGAGCGGCGGCAGTTGCTGCTGCAGCACACCGGGGTCACGCGGATGATGTTCAAGCGCGATCCCGACAAGGAAGCGGTCCGCTTCGTCGGCGCCGCTCTGCTCGATCCCGCGCTCGCGCGCGAATACCGCGACCGGCAGGCCGCCGCGGCGCAGGCCGTGGCCGACCACGAGATCCCGCGCGGCGAGTACGAGGGCGTGGTCGCGACCTGGCTGCGCAGGCAGGGCTACGCGGCGACCCCGGCGGCGATCACCCGCGCGATGGCCGAGGTGCACACCAGCAAGGACGCCGATCTGGTCGCGGCCTGATCCCAAGCATTGCCCACGGGCGAAAGGAGAAGACGATGGCTACCTTCGATCCATCCGGGACCTACATGACGAGCTGGCTGCAGCCCGACGGGAAGACCTATATCCCCGGCCCGGTGGTGATCGACGCCAGCAACCAGTCGATCACGCTCAACGGCACCGCGATCGCCAACCCGACGTTCAGCGCGAGCGGCGTGCAGTGGACGTCCGCCGGCGGCAACGCGACCTCGGCCCAGCTGACGTTCTACCAGAACGCCGGCGTCAACGGCTTCGTCGGCCTGTTCGCGCAGGGCAGCAATCCGCTGCCGGGCGCCAACAACCTGTTCGGCAACGCCGGCCAGGCGACCCAGGCGCTGTCGACCTGGAACGGCACCTACAACCTGTTCAGCCTGACCGAGAGCGGCCAGAGCACCGAGCTCAGCGACAAGCTGGTGATCGCCGCGCCCTCGGTCACTTACGGCGGCACCGCGATCGGCAATCCGGTCTACACCGGTGAGAAGGGGCCGAACGGCGAGATCGACCAGCTCGCGTGGTTCGGCGAGAGCGGCGACGCGCCGAACGCGATCATCCAGTTCTCGAACTCGCAGGCGCCGACGCTGACGCTCTACGGCGAGGTGTGGACGAGCGGCGCGCAGCCGACTTACGTCAACCTCTCGGGCACCACCAAGGAGACCTCGAGCCCGCCGAACATCGCGGTGATCGCCGCGCTGATCAGCAACACCCCGACCGAAGTGACGACCGAGGTCACCACCGAAGTGACCACCGAGGTCACGACGGAAGTGACGACCGAGGTCACCACCGAAGTAACCACCGAGGTCATGACCGAGGTCGCGGTCGCGGTGATCGAAATCCTGGCCGAGGACGACGATACGCCCTCGCCGGGCTCGACGAAGGCCTGGCGTCCGCAGGAGGACATCGATGCGGCCGAGGAACTGCTGGAAAAGGCGCTGAAGCTGGCCGCATAAGTACCTGGCGCGGACTCCCCCCTCCGCGCCAGGTACACCTTGGCCGAACGGACCA